>JAYSWN010000132.1:0-26336 GCA_043718025.1 Pseudomonadota bacterium | reverse complement strand
GTGGCCGAAGATCTGAACGACAGTTTAAGACTGTTTCTGGCCAATCCAGACACCGGCGAGCGGATCAACCTATTTGCTGGTTCGAAAATGCCGGTAAGGCGGGCGGCCGTAGTGGAGCTTCCAAACGAATGGGATCGGGCGGACGTGGTGTTTGAATTCGAAAGCGACGAAAACTGGAATTTAAGCGGACCCGCTATACATAGAGTTGGCGTGATTCAGAATTAGCGGTTTGGGGCGCCGTCCCTTTGGGAGTAACCCCTTGTCGCTGTGGCCATCGCCCTCTATGATTCGGCCATGTTTGAATTTCTTATTGCCGGGTTTTTTGGGTTTCTGCTTTGGTTGACGGTGCGGGTCATTGTCCCCGGTTTCTATACGGTGGATCAGAACGAACGCGCGGTGAAGTTGACCTTGGGCAGGGTTGAGCGAATTGGGCAGTCGACGACATCGAGCGATCCCATCTCGGCCACCCTGACCGAAGAAGAAAAGACTCGCTACAACTACCCGCAGGTTCGGGTGATCCGTCCGGGCGGTCCGTACTTTAAATTGCCGTGGCAGCGCATTCAAAAAGTGAGTGTGGCCATTCAGACCGTTAGCATTGGCTACGATCCAGAAAACCCCAACGCCAACGGCGGCGGTGAGATGCTCGAAGCCGTTACTAAAGATCAGCTTAATACGGGCCTACGGGGCCAGATTCAGTTTAGCGTGTCCGATAAAAATCTGTACGCGTACCTCTTCGGCGTAAAGAGCCCGGTGGCCCACGTGATGGGCTATTTTATTTCGATTTTGCGTGAGCGCATTGCCAATTTCGCCGCGCCCAAACCGATTGAAATTCCTGAGAACCTTAATGAGTTCGGGTTGGGGGCGAAGGTGCAGGGCGTTTCCATTAACGACCTGAGAAAAAATTTAAATTCTTTAAGCCAGCGCATGGCCGAAGAGTGTAAGTCTTCCATCGCTCGCTACGGAATTGGACTTGATGCCACCTTAATCACCGGCATCGATCCTCCGCACGAAGTGGAATCGGCCTTAGCCGCAATCAACACGGCGCACAACCAAGTCTCTTCGGAAATCAGTTTAGCGCAAGCTTCTGCCGATCAAAAAATCGTGCAGTCACGTCGTGCGGTTGAAATTGAAACCATGCGGGCGCAGGCCGAAGTGCAGATGCTCAATCAACTTTCTGACGAACTGAAAATACTTAAGCAAGGCGGTAAGGGCGCCATCGAAAACTACGTGAGAAACGTGCGACTTAAACTCTATAGCGAAGCGTCGCGCGCCTTGATCGAGGTGAACTCATGAGTTTTCTTGGCGTCGTCACTTTCGTTGTTCTGTTTCTTTTTGGCTTCGAAGTGTTTTTTCTTCGTCTGCTTCGCCTCATCGGGTTTTTCACCACCGTGCAAGAGGGCGAGGCCAAGGTCTACGTTCTTTTTGGTAACGTGCTCGGGGTGATTTCCGAAGCCGGCCTGCACTTTCTATGGCCTAAGTTGGGATAGCAGGCGATTTTGGCGCCACTCTTTGGGCAGACCTACCGCTGCGACCTGCGGGTAGACCAAGTTTATCTACGTAGCACTCCAGTAAACTCTGAAGAAGGCGCACCGATGGGAATTGGGGTTTGGTACGAAATGTACATTAATGATCCGCTCGCCCACCTCTTTAAGAATGCCGACCCATATGGGTCGTTAAAAGCTAACGTCGGCAATGCCGGTGTAAAATGCCTGAGCAACATGCCGCTCGCCGAGATGCTGGAGAGCCGACACCAGATGAGCCAAGCGGTAAGGCGTGAGATCTCGCCGCAGTCGAAAGAGTGGGGCTACGAGCTGGGTTCGGTTTACATTCGAAAAGTTCATTTTCGGGACGTGGGGATGATTAAGCAGATTGAAGAAAAGGTGGTCAATCGTCTGCGCCAAGTCACCTCCGCCATTACCCAAGACGGCGTAAACCAAGTCAACCTTATCGCCAGTGCGGCTGAGAAAGAGGCAGCGGTCGAATTTGCCAAAGCGGCGGTGATGCGCCCCAAGATCGTGGGCCAATCGTTGCAAGAGATTGCCAAAGACAAAGAGGTGGCGCAGGCGCTCTTTTCGATCTTAGAAACGAATAAGATTATTGAGGGCGAGGCTCACATCACGCTGATTCCCGCCGGACTGCGGCAAGATTTATTGGCGCAGTTTCAAGTGGGAACCGCGGCGATTCCGGCGAAGTAAACGGGACCGTCAGACCTTTTTATTTCTGCACAAGAAGTAGAAAGGCAGGCCCGAAAAAACCAGCAATAGCCCCATCACGCTGTTAACCATCGGCTGTTCTCCAGCGCGAAAGGCTTGAACATCCATGATCAGCGTCACCGCCAGATAACCCAAAGAGAAGAGAGTAAAGATAGCGGGCACCCAGGGGTAACCGGGAATGGTAAATGGTCTTACGGCTAGCGGATTACGGCTTCGTAAAATAAAAACCCCCAGGGCCATCAGAACGTAGAGCACCCAGTTTACAAAAACGTACATGCTGGCAATCAGCTCAAACGATCCGCTCATCAATAAAAAAATCGACCACAGCCCTTGCGAGAGCAGGGCAAAATGGGGGGTACGAAAGGTGGGGTGGATATTTGCCGCCCGTTGCCAAAAAATTCCGTGCGTGGCCATGGCGTAATAGACCCGCGCATTGGTGAGCACGGATGAGTTAGTGGTGTCGAACGTCGACAAAAGAATTAAGGCCGCCACCACGCTCCCCCCGGCCGTGCCAATCACCGCAGAAACGACTCGGGCGGCAATGCGATCGCCGGCCACCTCACCCATCGCTCCAATCGGTAAAATGTAGAGGTAGGCGAGATTCACCAAAACGTAGAGTCCGACGAACGAAAGTGTGCCGAGCAACATGGCTCTCGGAATGGTTCGCGATGGGTCTTTTACCTCGCCGGCGATATACGCCACGTTGCCCCACCCGTCGTACGCCCAAAAAGCGCCCGAAAGAGCCATGCCAATGGCGCCGACCAGAGTCCAATAATTAAGCGCGGCGCCTTTTGGCGTGACGCTGCTCAGGTTTGCGAACGAACCCACCTTACTGCCCCAAATAAAGGCAACCATCACAATGGCGAGAATGGCCGCCAGTTTGGATAGGGTTGAAACCACCTGCACCGTGGCCCCCAGTTTCACCCCGCGAATGTTGAGCGCGGTTAAACAACACACCAGTGCGGCGCCTACCGCTTTGGTTCCGAGATCGGCAAAGGGAAATAAATTTCCTACGTAAGGCAAATGGAGCGTCACTTTTTCCCAGTCTGCCGACAAATGCGGAAGCGGCACGAACCACCCCACGTGATTGGCAAAAATAAAGGCGAGCGCGGCGATTGAGCCGCTGCCGGCGATCGCAAAATTCGCCCAGCCGTAAAGAAAGCCGATTGGTTCTCCGTAAATTTCTTTGAGGTATTCGTATAGTCCTCCGGTTCGGGGCATCTGCCCCACCAGTTCGCATTGGGTTAAGGCCCCGAAATAGGTGAGCACTCCACCCAATACCCAAACAAAGATAAGCATCGGGGCGGAACCGAGATCGCGAGCCATTCCTCCTGACGACACAAAAATTCCCGAACCCACTACGGAGCCGATCACGATCGTGGTCGTGGGCAGTAGGCCGAGGGTTCGCGATAGTTGTGGGGCGTTCGGGGCAGGGTGTGTAAATTTTTCCGACATTTAAGAAATTAAATCCGAGAGCATGAGCCAGTGTCGAGAAAAAAACCTAAGTCGGAGGTTGGTCGGCACATTTTGATTTGTTTTTGGGATCCCAAATTATTTTGAATCACTTATTGGTAAAGGGTTTGCACAAGACGTGCGCGCTCGCGACGCATCCCGACGCAACTCTCGTTGAAATCAATTTACGCGCCGTGACATAGATCGTTTGTACATCGTACAAAAAAGAATCAATCAAAAGGGGAAAAGCGAATGAAGAACAAACTACTTTCCGGACTCATGGGGCTTTGTGCCTTGGGATCGGTGTCGGCCATCGGAGACGAAGTGCCGGCGCTTACTCTGGGCGATCCGAAATTTATCGGCGATGGATGCACAAAAGAGGATACCGAAATTGCGCTGACCGATGACAAACAGAGCTTGAGCATTCTCTTTAGCAAGTACGCGGTGAAGGCAGACAAAAATGCAGTGAATGATCGACGCAAGTGTGACGTTCGCATTCCGGTAAGGGTTCCCGCGGGATTAAGTATCTCCATCATCACCAGTGAGTTCCGGGGTTTTAACTTTCTTCCTCGTGGGGCCACGGCCATCTTGTCCGCAGAATACTTTCTGGTTGGTAAGCGCGGACCGCAATTCAAGTATCAGTTTCCGGACCCAACCGTTGAAGACTCTCGTGTCGACAAAAACGGGGTGTTACGCGGTGAGTACTATCGTAAAAATGATGTGCAAGCGACCGCCCTGGTTTGGGGACCGTGTGGAAAAGACACCACGATTGCTATCAAGAGCAGTCTTGACGTCAGTTCTAACTCGCGAGGTGATCAATCCAACAGCAGCTTGGATAGCTTAGACCTCACGACCAAAACGCCAATTTTGTACAAGTTGACTTGGCGTAAGTGCAATAACTAACCCTTAGTCTGAATAGTCGAATTTAGGAGCGCCTGTACTTTTGGTACGGGCGTTTTTTTTTAGCGACAAGGAACGTAAGTGAAGTCGCCGGCGTTGGCTTGCGAAGTGAAATCGATCGAATCAATTTCGATTCCACTCATTGAGCCGGCGCGGCAGCTGTTTGAAAAAGCGGAAACCTGAGTACGCACTCTCAGTTCCATTGCCCCGCCGCACGCAAAGGAGGTCACTTTCTTGGTTGGTTCATAAAAGAATTCGTCGCGGAACGGTCCGTTTTCGGTCACCAAATTTAAACCGCTAGATTTAAGAACTCCGCGGCTCAAAATTTGCGTTTCAAAAAGCGCTGCAGTTCGGTCGCCGTGTAGGGCCATGGATTTAAATCCGCGATAATCCAAACCCTGAACCTGAATTTTGTAACCGGGGGAAACGGTAAGGGGAATTCGAATTTCACACCAACGCGCCTCAAAGAAGCGATGAATGGATTTTCCAGTTTCAACCGCAAATTTACTGAACAGAAAGGAGGCCGTCATTCGATCCTCCGTCACCACTGACTCTGTGTACGATGGCAGACAGCCATTGCCTATAAATCGAATCGGACCGGAGATTTTTGCCTCTTCGCCAGCTGCCGAAAAGCCAACCGTTAAAATCGATACCAGTAAGAGCCACACATTTACGCGCTTCATAAGCCACCTTCTCTTGGCTTATTGAGCAAGGGATGTGCCCTAGATCGAAAACTGGGATTTGAACGGGATGTCGGTGTATTCCAATTCAAGAATACGCAAGAAGATCGTCTACCAAATTGACGGCTGATGAGCGGATTGAACTACTTCGGGGTTCTATCCTCTTTTAGCTGGCGCGTTCTCGCTCTCGTCTTTTAGCTGGCGCGTTTTCGCTCTCGTCTTTTAGCTGGCGCGTTTTCGCTCTCGTCTTTTAGCTGGCGCGTTTTCGCTCTCGTCTTTGCGAGGCCGCAGGCCGAAGCAATCCTCACACCGTGGAATAAAGGTCATTCCATTGAAATTTGTTGGTAACGCCGATGTAAAGGACGCTACCAGTCCAATTCGCCATAATGTAAGTAAAACTCTGTCTCTGATCAATCATCGGCCAAGGATTGCCGTGCCACTTCGTGGCTCGCAAGGACGGGTGCCTGGTTCCCCTTACTTGTCTCAATGTCGTCGCCCGAGGTTCTTTTTTGCGTGAGGCTTCGAGTCACCCGTTCTCTACCGGCCTTGCACTACGCGCTCGAACCACACCCGGATGGAAGCGCCGCCCAACCATCACGAGCAGAGCGAGAGCAACCAAAATACGACGCCCCCGCGCTCCTCACGGGCGATGCGGCGCAGCGCGTGCCTGTTTCACTACCTTGAAAGATTTGAGCTACTGGCAACGTATCGTAGCTGCCCTACACCTAATGAAAGGCAGTTAAATTTGCCAATGACACGGGTGGGTGAATATGGGGCGGGCTTTTGTTGTTTTTGTCCTTTTGTTGATCTCAAACAGCGCCTTTTCAGCGGAAAAAAAGGTGGTGTCTAAACAGTACTATCGCTGGCACGAAGTTAAAAAAACGCATGTTTTGGCTAACGAAGAGCGAATGGAGTTGGGCCGCGGCATTTTTATTTTGGCGCGAGGGTTTGACGATGGTAGCTCCTCGCAGAGTTGGGTCACCGGAGACCGTGATGAGCCGATCGTACCGGACTCAACTATTCTCGGCCATCGTCTCGGAAAAGAGCGACTAGGGTCCACTATTTACTACCGCCTCAACGACAATCTGAATTGGCATGCCGTGATTCCCAAGACGAAACCGCAACTGTGGCGTCGGCATCCCCAAATGGGAGATTATGTTGCAGAAGAGCCGCTGGGCGAATGGCGGACCGGTCATGACATCTATCCGGGGGAAGAGCCAGGCATGGTTCCCATTTTTCACCGACTAAGCGAGCTAGATCCAAAGCCAGTCGCTCGTCCCGTGGAACCGGAGAAACCGCCGACCAAGGCGCCTAAAAGCTATCCCCTGCCGGCGCCCAAAGCCGAACCAAAGAGGGTTCCTTTGCCGCGACCCAAGGAAGAGCCGAAGCTCGTTCCCCAGCCGCGACCCAAAGAGCAACCGCAGCCTGAAGTGCCGGTGAAGCCCGCGCCAAAGTTGCCCAGTCCAGAGTTGCCGCCTCCGGAAAATGAATCTGGAATCGATGACCAAATCGGCTGCAAAATAGAGGCAAAACCAGAACTGATTAAAGTTGGTGAAATGACCATTCTCTCGATGCAAACTCGGGGGCTGGTCGAATCCGCCATGTTGGATGGCGCGGCCGTTGATGTCCCCTTTGTCCTTCGCGGTAAAGAGGGGGAGAAGCAAGGGGTTGTTACCGTGGTGGGCACGGTCTTCAGCAAGAAAGGAAAGAATAGCTGTAGCACCAAACTTACCGTGCAATAGTCCGGTGGCGCTTAACCGGACTGCGATTCAAGTTCCATTTCCCATTTTGTGAGGGCTGAGGTACAGCACAAAGGGGAAATTATTTTAGGGGAGGGGTTATGCAGGCAGACTTGGGGGCGGCGCGCGCCGTCGACATTATTAATCTTAGTAAGTATCCCATTCAAAACCTAGAAACTGCGGGGGCGCAGAAGCTCATCGACCACTGTCGCGCCGAACTCGAACAAAACGGGGCCTGTGAACTAAAGCAATTTGTTACCACCGCGGCCGTCGAAAGTTTAGTGAGCGATGGGGTGAGTCTCGAGCCATTGGCTTTCCATAATCATCTGATGGGCAACGCCTATCTAGATCAGCCCGATCCTGAATTGCCGGCTGATCACGTACGCAGAATGGAAGCTCCGACATCATTAGGGGCGGTGGCTTACGATCAGTTTCCCCGCACTTCTCTGCTGCGCCAAATCTTTGAATGGGATCCGATGATGCTGTTCATTGGCCGGGTGCTTAGGCTCTCCAAGATATTTCGTTACGCTGACCCCATGGGCGCTCTCAACTTATCGGTGATGAAGGCTGGCGATTATTTGCGCTGGCATTTTGATCAAACCGATTTTGTGTCGTCGTTGGCCATTCGCAGCAGTGAGGCCGGGGGAAATTTTGAATACGTTCCGTTAATTCGTAACGCAACCGATGAAAATTATGAAAAGGTGAGGGCGACCTTACGAGGTTCGCGTGAGGGCGTGGTGGAGATAGCCAACGAACCAGGCACTTTGTTGTTGTTTAAGGGACGCCATTCGATCCACCGAGTTACCGAGATAAAAGGGAACACCAGCCGTCTCATCGGTCTCTTTGGTTTCGACAGCCGCCCCGGGGTGGTTTCGAGCGAGCATTTACGAAAAATACGGTACGGGCGCATGCAAGCGCGACCTTTGGAGGTTTAAAATGGAAACCGCAACTCTTGAATGGGCCGCGCGCTGGTTAAACTCACCTAAAGCCCTTTATATCGACGGTAAGTGGCAAGAAGCAAGGCTACCCTCTTCACTGTCACTGAATCCAACCGATGGTTCCCGATTGTGCGAAATACCCGAGGCCAGCGCCGGTGATGTGGATCGGGCGGTGCAAGCGGCGACCAGGGCCGGTCAAGGGGAGTGGAAAACCTGGACCCGACGTCGGCGCGCCCAGGCCGTTGCGCGAATCGGCGCTTTGATTCGCAAGCACCAGGCTGAACTGGCGACGCTTGAGTCGTTAGATAACGGTAAAACGTACCGCGAAGCCTTCTTCGATGACTTGCCCGAATCGGCCGATGTTTTTGATTATTATGCAGGTTGGATTGATAAAATTTACGGCGAAACTTCGCCGGTCGATTCCGGTTTTCTCAATTTTACGCGGCGCGAACCGGTCGGCGTCTGCGCTTTGATTGTGCCGTGGAATTTTCCTCTGCTCTTGGCCAGTTGGAAAATAGCTCCGGCCTTGGCGATGGGAAATTCGGTGGTGGTTAAGCCCTCGCCGTTCACCTCACTTACTTTGCTGCGGCTGGCGGAATTAATCGATGAAGATCAGACTTTACCCGCCGGGGTCTTTAACCTGGTTACCGGCGGCAACGAATGCGGCGAGGCGCTCGCCCTTCATCCCCAAGTGGCAAAAATTTCGTTTACCGGTTCTACCCCAATCGGAAAAAAGATTGTGGAGAGTTCAGGTCGTTCCAACTTGAAATCGGTGGCGCTCGAACTGGGGGGCAAGTCGCCCAACATAATTTTTGCCGATGCGCCCAACCTCGATACGGTAATCGATCGTGCCTTTACCGCCATGTTTAGTCACAAAGGGGAAAAGTGCACTGAGCCAACTCGCCTTTTGCTCGAAGATTCCATTCACAATCAAGTGGTGGAACGGCTGGTTGAGAAAGCAAAAAAAACAGTGTGCGGCAACCCCTTCGACCCCCTCGTGGAACAGGGGCCGCAGTGCCACGAAGCGCATTTCAACAAAATCTTAAGCTACGTGGAAATCGGGCAGCGCGAGGGCGCTACGCTAGCCGTGGGCGGAAACCGCGATGTGGCGGGAGAAAATGGCAAAGGCTATTTTATTCGGCCGGCCATTTTTATTGATGTAAAACCCAAAATGAAGATCGCAACCGACGAAATTTTTGGTCCTGTGCTTTCGGTTTTTCGCTTTAATAGCGAGCGAGAGGCGCTGCAGTTAGCCAATGACTCTGAGTACGGCTTGGCGGCGGGGGTCTATACGTCTGATCTTTCGCGTGCTCACCGGGTGGCAAATGAATTAGACGCCGGTCAGGTGTTTATCAATCACTACGGTTGTTACGATTTTGCCGCGCCATTCGGTGGGTTTAAACAGAGCGGATGGGGCAAGGAGATGGCGATTCATTCACTAGATTCTTACACAAGAATTAAATCAATTTGGGTCAAGTACTAATCGTGATTCGTATCTCCAAAATAATTACGGCCCGCGGTCAGGGCGCTTATTACTGCGAAGACGTTTTAGCGTTGGTGGACGAGCCGTGCGCCGAGAGTGAGCGTTGGCAACTGTCTGCGGTGAGTGCCGGTTTTCATTACGCCCGCGAAGTGGCAGAGACGGTATCAGTTGGTTTGCAGTTGGAAAGCGGCGAAGTGGCCTGGGGCGATTGCGTGGGAGTGTCTTACGCCGGAAAGTCGGGACGCGAGCCGGTGTTGCGTGCCGCTGAACTTGAAGCCCGGATTCGGGATGCCTACGCGCCGGCTTTGCGCGGAGTCAGCTTCTCTTCCTTTTTGAATAGTGCAGAATTTTGTAGCGATGCCACGTTGCCGGCCAGTTGGCGCTACGGTTTAAGCCAAGCCTTCTTACAGGCAGTTGCCCTGCGGGCCGGGGTCACCCCCACCGAGATTCTTTGCGCCGAATTGGGCGTGCCACTTTCTTCGCAACCGGTGCGGCTTCATGGGTCGTGCGGTAACGACCGGCGTGGCGGCGCCGATAAAATGATTATGAATCGTCTTTCGGTTCTGCCGCACACTCAAGTGGAGAATGTTTCGAGCCAGTTTGGGCAACATGGCGAAGTTTTGCTCGATTACGCCGACTGGCTTTGCCGCCGCATTGAAACGCTAGGCTCGCGTGACTATCGACCTGCATTGCACTTTGATCTGCACGGGGCGCTGGGAAAGGTTTTCAAAAACGCAGAGGAACCGGCGATCGCATTTCTAAAAAAATTGAAGGCCATCTGCGGTGAGCATGAGGTTCGGGTGGAAAGCCCCTACCTTGAGGCTTCACGCGATCAACAGGTGGCGCGGTTGGGTCAACTGCGTCGTTCTCTGAGAGAACAAGGGGTGGCGGTGCTGGTGGCCGTCGATGAGTGGGCGAGTAGCGTCGAAGACATCACCGCCTTTTTGGACGCTCAGGCGGTGGATTGGGTTCATATCAAGATGCCCACTCTGGGTTCTCTCCACGCTTCGTTAGCCGCAGTGGCTATGTGTAAATCTAGAGACGTGAAGGCACTCTTGGGGGGCAGTTGCATCGAAACTGATCTTTCGTCGATGCTCTCGGTGCACGTGGCCTTGGCGGCACGGGCTGACGCCCTGCTGGTGAAGCCCGGCATGGGCATCAACGAGGGGCTTTCAATCATGCGCAACGAAATGGCCCGTACGCTTGCGGAGATACAGATAAGGTCTTCGGGGGCTAGTGGATGAGCCGACTCGGCGAAGGCTATCAATGGGACCCGGTCCGCCTGCGACAAGAGCGGTTGGAAAAACTCCAACGCGAGCTGCGCCAACGCGACATTGGGGCCTTGGTGCTAAATAGTCCGATCAACATTCGTTACGCCACCGGAACTTCGGTGATGCCGATTTGGACGGCGATGAATTTAGCCCGCTACGCGGTAGTTCCCCCGAGCGGCGCGCCGGTGGTTTTTGAATACGGAAAGGCCCTTTTTCGGGCGCAGCAAATTTGGCCGGGCAGTCGAGCGGCTGCGCCGTGGCAGTTCCGCTTTGCCAACCACACTGCGCCCGAAGCGGCGAAGCGGTGGGCCGAAGAGATTCAAATTTTAATGCGGGAATGGGGAACTCAAGGTTCCAAAGTGGGAATCGATATTGTCGACCACTACGGCTACTCTGGCCTGCAAGCGGCTGGGCTTCGCGTCTGCGACGCGGATGAGCCTCTGGAAGAGGCCAAACGGGTGAAGACCGCCGATGAAATCGTTTTGCTAGAGCAATCCGGAGCCGTAGCGGATAGCGCATTAGCCGCGCTCGAAAAAGCGATTCGACCGGGAATTTCTGAAAATGAGTTGATGGGAGTTTTTTGGGGGCAGATGCTGGCGTTAGGTGGCGAGCACTGCAGCACCCGCCTGTTGGTTTCTGGCGACAAGACTAATCCCTGGTTTCACGAGGCGGGGGAACGCAAAGTAGAAACTGGGGATCTGGTCGGCATTGACACCGACATGCTGGGCCCCGAAGGGTACCTGTGCGATATTTCACGTACCTTCCTCTGCGGGGAGAAGGCCAATGCCGATCAAAAAGAGGCATTTCAGATTGCATATGATTTTATCCAACGCACGATCGACCTCTGCCGAGTGGGCACGTCTTACGAAGAGATTCTGCACAAGGCTCCACGGTCGCGACCAGAGTATAGGGAACAGGCCTATTCTTGCATGATTCATGGGGCGGGGCTTGATGATGAGCCTCCCTTTTTTCCCTACCCCGAGCAAAACGGACTTCGTCCGCATGGGGTGATTGAAGAAAACATGGTGCTTAGCGTGGAGTATTACGCTGGTAAAAAAGGGAAACGGGATGGGGTCAAACTTGAAGAACAGATTTTAGTTACCAAACAGGGACCGCGGCTTTTGGCGCATTTCCCTTTTGAACAACGTCTTTTTTAATTGCTGGTAGTGGGTGCTCCTTTGAAACACAATCTTCGGGTTTGGGTCTTCTGGCCCGCCTTTCTATTGATTCTAGTGGCCTTGGTGGCGGCGTCCCTCGATGGGCCCCATTTTGTAAAAGTGGTGAGCGGGGCAAATACCTGGGCCTTGGGAAAATTGTCGCCGCTTTTTGCGGGGGGGGCGTTGTTTTTTTTATTCGCCTGTACTCTGGCCTTTTTTTCGCCCCTTGGACGGGTGGTGATCGGTGGCCCCGGGGCCAAAAGATTTTTGTCGCCAGTTTCGTGGTGCACCATCTCGCTGTGTACCACCACGGCGGTGGGTATTTTATTTTGGGGAATGGCCGAGCCCATTTATCACCTCACCCAACCGCCCCGTTCGCTCGGGCTGGTTCCGGGCTCCGGGCCGGCGGCTCAATTTGCGTTGTCGTCGCTTTTTTTACATTGGTCGTTTGTTCCGTGCGCGATATACGCTCTCCCCGCTCTGGTTTTTGCGCTGGCATTTCATAATCTCAATCTTCCATTCAGCCTTTCGTCCTGCCTGGCGCCCCTTATCGGTAGAAGAGTAGCCGCTAGATTTTCTCCGGCCATCGATAGCCTTTGTCTCTTCGCCTTAGTGGCGGGAATGGCGGCTTCGCTGGCCACGGGAGTGCTCACCTTGGCGGGCGGTTTAAATTACCTCTACGGAATTAAGAGCAGCCCCACTTGCTGGATTTTGATCGGAGTTTCAATCGTCGTGGCATTTTTGCTTTCGGCCCTATCGGGAGTGCACCGTGGAATCACCTGGTTGAGCAATATCAACACGCTTTTCTTCTTCGTTATCGCCGGCGTGGTGGTCTACTACGGTCCCATTGCGGAAACCTGGGCGCTTGCGGTCTCGGCCAGTTCTCACTTTGTGCGCCACTTTGTTTCCAGCAGCCTTTTTACCTCGTTTGCCGTCGACGACCCTTGGCCAAGGAGTTGGACGGTTTTTTATTGGTCGGTGTGGCTGGCTTGGGCTCCGGTTTCGGCGGCGTTTTTGGGAAGAGTGGGGGTGGGTTACACGGTGCGCAGCTTTCTGCTCGTCAATCTGCTCATTCCTGCCGTATTTTCCTACGTGTGGATGGGTATTTTTGGCGGCACGGCTTTGGCGATGCAAAGCTTAGGGACTCTCGATCTCGCGCAAATTCTAAGCTCCGCAGGACCCGAGATGCTGGTTTATCGGGTGTTTGATAAATTTCCGTTTGCAAGCATCGTGATCCCGACCTTCTTAATCACCGCTTTTATTTCTTACGTGACGGCGGCCGATTCTAATACGCTGTCGATGGCGGGAATGAGTTCGCACGGAATTTCTGCCGACAGTCACGAACCACCGCTGTGGTTGAAATTAGTGTGGGGTGGAACGGTTGGGGCTTTGGCGCTATTTATGTTGTGCTTGAGCGGGCTCGAGGGAATTAAGACACTCTCTTATTTAGGCGGTTTTCCGGCGCTGTTTTTCGTTCTGGGAACCTCCGGCAGCTTGGTTTCAATGATTATCAATCCGGCGAAGTTTGGCCTTATTGTCCCCTCCCGAACGGGCAAAAGGCGATCCCTAGGCTTAAATGAAAGCGAGAGTTGATACGTAGGTACCTTTTTATGGGGTTTTGAAGTAACAACAGCTCGATGCCCGAACTTCCCGAAGTTGAAATCGTAAAGCGCGGTTTGGAAAATATCCTTAACGATAAGCCAAGGATTTTGGAGTTCCAACTCTTGCGAGAGAACTTGCGCGATCCGTTTCCGGTTGCTGAATTAAAAAAAATGGAAGGCGCCAGAATCACCGGCGTCCAACGGCGGGCAAAGTACCTCATCTTCTTGACCGATCGGGGGAACTTTCTTTCCCATCTGGGAATGACTGGCTCGTGGCGTAGCGAGGCCGACTTACGGCTTGGCAGTTCACCACGGCTTCATGATCACGTACGAATTTTTTTGAATAACGGCTCCACTTTAATTTACAACGACCCGCGCCGTTTTGGAATTCTCGACGTGCTGAACGCCGCTACCGAAAAAAAGAGGTTAGCCAGGTTAGGGCCCGAGCCGCTGGCGAAAGAATTTTCTGCCGTGGTGCTGTGGAAAAGCTTGCGCAATAAGAATTGCGGAATAAAAACCGCGATCATGGATCAAAGCGTGGTGGTGGGAGTCGGCAACATCTACGCTTCTGAGTCGCTTTTTTACGCCGGAATAAAACCGCACACCCGAGCCAGTCGATTGTCTTGCGCACGGGCCGGCGGATTGGTGCAGGCAATTCAATCGGTGCTCACCAAATCAATTGCCGCCGGCGGTTCTACCATTTCTGACTACCGCAATGCCGAAGGCAACGCCGGTTCTTTTCAAAGCCGTTTTGCGGTCTACGATCGCGCTGATCAGCCGTGCGCAAAATGCACCAAACCGATTAAAAAGGGAGTTACCGTCGGCCGTTCGACTTTTTGGTGCTCCGCCTGTCAACGATAGAGCTGGTTAAACCAGAAATTCGGCTCGGCCATTTCTACTTGTAGGGGGGAAGGACTTTGGCGTCTTTCAATCGCTGCAAAATTTGTTTCGTACCGAGCTTGTTGAGCATGGCGACATTACGGCGCGGGATCTCACTAAGGTCTTCGTACTCTTTTTCAACGGTTGAAATACTCTGCTCTCGCAGTAGGTGAAGCATCGGAAAGGGTGAGCGATTGGTAAAGTTTTCTGCCGCATCGGCGCGCGTTCCCGCAAATTGGTAAGCGGGATGAAAACTGGCAATTTGCAGACTGCCCTCTAAGCCCAGCTCCACCAAAACCCGATCGGCTACGTCTAGGAATTCATTGTACGCGCGAAAATCAGTCAGCACTTTCGGGTGAATAAGAAAGCTGGTTTCACGCAACGTTACATTTAACGCCATCAATCTCTCGATCTCGGTTGCGAGTTCGATGGCCAGCTTCTCCCCCGTTAAGACGTTGCTAACCGAATAGTGAATCGTGCCGGCGTCGAACACTCGTTGGGCAAACGGGCATAGGTTCAATCCAATCACCATTGAAGAGATCCAGCGTCGGGTGCAATCGATGACTTCAGAATCGCTTAAAGTTACGCCTGCCACCGCACCACCCGCATCTCTTTTCCACCGTGGGTAAAATGGTGGGTTTCGGGGGTTTCTACTTCAAGGCCCTTTAGAAAATTTTTCCAGGTACGTTCGTCGGGACAAAGGCAACCGCCGACAATTCGGCCGGGGTGCGACGCCGCCAGTGAATGCATGTAGGCCCCGAGGCGCGAATAGAGCGCGGGAATATTTGATTCTTCCGCCAAACGGTCGCCGTAAGGTGGGTTTAGCAAGACTAAAATCTTTCCTTGTTCGGCAAATTTTGGTTTCAAGCCAAACACATCGCCTTCGCAAATTTCGAATGCGGCGCTCTTTGGAAAAGCGGCAACGTTCTGGGTAAGTACCGCAACGGCGGCGGCATTGAAGTCATTAAAAAACACGCGCGGTAGGGCCGTGCCACTAAAAATCTCGGCGATTTTGCGGCGCAAAAATTTCATGGTGGGGGCCGGCGTTGCGGGAAAGAGATCGCAAGCGAACTGGCGTGAAAAAGCGCCCGGTCCGGCTCCCGCGACTACGATCACGGCCTCAAACCCAAACGTTCCCGATCCGGCAAACGGAACAAACACCGAGCCTACGGCTGAGGCCTCTTTGGCGCCGGCCAAAACATAGCGTGTACAGGCGGCAGCTTGATGTTCGGTTAACGGCGCGGTTGCCTCTAACTTGGCCTTGTAGCCGCGCTTGTACAGCGGCTCACCGCAAAGGCTAATCGAAATTCGCAAAAAATCTCCGCGCAGCTCGGTTTTAAAGCGAAACGGTGCCCCTTCCGAGGCATGGGTGACGCGGGCAATTTTGCATAGGTTATCGCGCAGTTTTCCCGACGAAGTGGAGAAGCCATCTGAGATGTCGGTGGTGACGTGAACCAATACATCACGGCTCGGGAGAATGTCGTCCCACGGCACCCGCTCTAAAATGGCGTCGACCTCAGACCACTTCGAGCACTTTGATTCTAAGATTAACCACTCAACATCGTGGGCGGTGGTGAGACGAAGCATCACCTCTAACCCCTGGCGCCAGTCACAGCGGTGCAGTTTCACCGTGCCCTTCAACTGGGTGACTTTAGGCTCGAATTTGTACTTTTGTAGCGGCGTCTTAATTAAAGCCGAAACCTCTTGAAACGTTAGCTCCAGCCAGCCCGGTGCGGGGCGAATATAAAAAACGTGGGGCCTGGCGGAGATCGGAGCGTCGGACATGCTTACCAGTACGCGGGGCGGCGAGTTTCTGCAAGCGTGCCCTAAATTTTTGCTTGCGGCGAAACCCTTGTTGAAAAGCGTAACGCTATGTGTTGCTCTTGGGTGAAGGGAATGGGTGGGGTGATGGTAAAAGCAGCTTTTTTTCCGCGTCTTATGGGGTTGGTAGGGGGGCTGGCCGCGTTTCCGCTGCTGGGCGGGCCGGTGGTTCCCGATAGTCTTCCGGTCACTGTGTTGATTCCCAAATCCAATTTCAACTCCGCCTTTAAAGCGGCGTTTCCGGCGATTTCCCAAACTCAAGAGTACGACGAAGTTTCCGGAACGCTGTTCACGCGAATCAATTCAAAAGACCGTGAGAAAATTGGTGGGCCGCCACTACGAATGAAACCCCTCATCACTTTTGGTTCTGATTCACAGTGGGATTGGGGCTGGCGAGAGAGTGACTCATTGGCCATCGCCCTGGACCGCCTTCGCCAAAATCAGGGAGCCTTGCTCTTCGAAACCGAAGACGGCACCTGGTCGCTAGGAAAGCCCTTGGGCATTCGGGTGCGCGAGGGTTTTCGGGAAAGTATTTTTCTTTCGGTCGAGATTAGAGAGCTTCTTCCTCCGCCCCAGCTGCAGGGTGGGACGCGGACGAGAGTAATGAATATTCCCATCGAAGATGTTTCCGACCGAGTGTTTCGCACTTCCAGCGTATTGGCCGCGGCTCTTTCGGCAGACGAAGCTGGCTATTTTCTATCGGGCAGTGACGACGGAGTCTTTCCGGTCAGCGTGCTCGGATTTGAAAGAGATTCGGTTTGGGTCTGCTCTTCCGCTGACCTAAAAAATTCAGGGGCAAAGCCGATTCAACTATTTTTGGTGAAACAAGACCTTTTGCGTTGGGCACCCCAAGCTGAAATTCTTACGCTGAAGCGGCGATCCATTGGCGATTTTGTTGCATTAGGATGGCTGCGCCTTTCGATTCTCAGTGCGGTTGAGATTCCGGCGGGTACCAAATCGCGGATTGAGTATGTGCAAGAGCAGATGAAGTTGCGCCGTCCAGAGTGGAAAACTTCGCTCGACTTGCCGCCGTCCAATTGCCGTGTTGCTTTAGCACCCGCAAGATCGCCCACTTAAAGTGATCATTAGGGCTCGTCGTCTTCCGCGGTGGCCAAGGGCGCGCGGGGCTTGGTGAAATCAATTCATTTGTCCGGTTAAGGTTAGTATAAAGGACTACAACCCGGAGACATCATGAACATCCCCTTGAACCTCATCAGTCCCAAATCCCTCGAGAAGCAGCTCAAGGTAGTGGAGAGCCGCATTGGCGTGCTTGAAACTGAAATTTCAGAGCTGCTAAAAATCAAAGCGGCCTGCTTAGTGTTATTGGGCACCGCGCCACCGGCCGAAACAGTGGATGCCGCTCCCACTGCGGGAAACGCCAAAGGAAAAAAGAAAAGGTCGGAGTCTAACGATGAAGATTTCGCCGCTGATCCGATCGATGAGAACGAAGTTGCGGAAGAGTCCGAAGAAGGCGCGACCGTAAACTAGCACTATCGTGGGGCGAGCGCCGTGACCGGGCACTCGTCCTCGGTGGAGAATGTGGAGAAGTCTACTTAGCGGCCTCGGTCTGCTTGATGGCGAGATTCGAAGGGTCTTGCGCGGGCGCCGGGGTTCCCACCACGCCCTCAAGAGTGGTGGAAAACACCGTTTCAACCGTAGCGGCAGTGGGATCGGCTGAAGTCGTTACCAAAGCAAAACGCAGTTCGGCAGAAAAGGGAACGCGTTGGGCGGTGGTGGAAATGCTTAAGGGTATGTTTAACAACTCGCCCGGGGCAAGGCTGATTCCCGTGGGCGGAATTTGTAGGAGCATTGAGATGGGCGAGGGTTTTTGCGTCAGGACGTAACTGACTTTGTCCGCCGCGATTTGTAGCGGCGCGAAGCCTGTGTTTTTTAACTGTACCGCGAATTGCGACGATGTCTCGGCCGCAATCACGCCCAGTGCCAGGCGCGGTTTTTTGTAGAGTGGCTGAAATGAGGGCACTTCATTGGGCTTCGACGTTACCGCTAACTGAAAACAGGGGGTAGGTGCCAGGGCGTAAGTCTTAATCGGCACCGTGTACATACTTTCGTTCAAATCGTTTGATTCGAGAATTAAAGCAGTTTGGTAGTACCCTTCAGGATGCCCCCCCGGAAATTCAACGGTGATGGCGGTTTTGCCGTTGGGCGCCACCGTAAGTGGAAATTTCATCGCGCCGGAAAGCTGAAACATCGCGTTGTGAACTCCTTCTAGTTTGGCGGTTTGAATGGTGAGGGGGAGGTTTACCGGATTGCTGATCTGGTAGGTAAATTTTTGCGGTGTTTCGGAACAAATTCCCCTGGCCAAAGGCTTGGTTGGCTCAAGTACGCGCATCGTAAATTGGTTGGGAATGGGGTATTCGCCCTCGGGCCGAATTAACGCCAAATTTAATTCCGGCGAGCCGCCGCCATTCCCACTCATTTCCACGCGAAAGGCTCCATGATTTTCAGATTTCACAAACAAGGTGGCGCTCTTTTGTCCACTGTTGCGCGGAGAGAACATCACCTTGGCGCGAAGGGAAGACTCTTTTTTTAATGAACTCGGATAATCCGGCTGCTCTAGCAACAAAAACTCGTTGGCATTTTTGCCCGAGATCGTAATGCCGGAAATTTTTATCTCGTCCTTGTGGAGAGAATAAACGTCAAACTCTACAATCGGGCTGGTCTGGCCGGCGGGCACGTAGTTAAAGTCGTACTGGGTCTTTTGCGCAAAAATTGCATTGAGCTCGGTCTGTTTATTGGTCGAGGCAATTTCGCGCTCCACCGTCATATCGCTTAGTTCTAGATTGTGGGTCACCTTAAAGGCTTTAGTGTCCGGTAAATTCTCGACAACGGCATCATTTGAATTGGTGCATCCCGTCAAAGTCAGGATGGCTGCGCCGATAAAGTAGATTAGGGCGTTAGTTCTCACAGTAAGATCCTGGGTAAGGGTGAAACTAAATTTTACCACACACCTTCGACGCCGGGCACTAGTTTGGTTAAGGTTTAGCCTGATCGAGTAATAGGTTTATGTCGTCTCTATCATCGAGCCGGAGTTCTATTCCTTCAGTCTTAATAAAGTACGCAATGGTTGCAAACCCTCGGTACGTGGTTAGCAACGAGCGTTCGCTGGTTCCGCTCTTAAGCATCTGCCCATGCCCCTTTGTCCAGCCCCACAGCAAGTCATTATTTAGTGCGTCGACAACTTTAGGTGGCACCGTGCCGGGAGATTTTTCTTCGAGCCGCTTTGCCAATTGCAGTACCATCCGTTTGGGGCCGTAATTGGTAACGTAGGCCGAAATACCTAAGCTTCTGGCCCGTGCTTCGATAAGGGGAACGGCGATGGTCGAAAAGTCGGCCAGGGCTTTCTTGGTGGCGCGGGGAAGATCAAAACCCAGAATCAAGTAGTTATAAAACTTTTCTGCTTCGTCGCGCGTGTGAAGTGTTTTCAGGTCAATGTGTAAATGGGGGTTGAGGCGGTTGTGAACCATCGCAATTCGACAGAGGCCCAAGAAAAAACGGCGCGAGGCGGTTTCGTATCCTTCGCTGGTCATTTGCGCCCCGTCTTTTGGCCCCCATTTCCATTTGTTCATGTCATTAAGATCTACAATCAAGTTGGTGCGGTCTTTCGAATCCGGCAATATCGCGGCCAGCGCCCACAGAGTTTTTGTACTGCCGTGATTTCGCGAAAAGTCGGACACTCCGAGATTCGCCGCGTAGTAGGCAAAGACTCGCAATCCGCCTCCATCGGCGTTCAGAAACACGTCTTTTAATTCGGGCGTGAAGACCACTCCAATGCGAGTGCGCTTGAGGTCTAGGAGATTGAGTAGCTTTTCGATTCCGGCACGTTCGTGGAGTGCGGTTAGATCAAGATCGGCACCGGCCGGAGTTTGCTTCAAAATCAGGGCAATCGCGTAGAGGGCGCGGTAACAGCGGTTTAGGCTGCCCCTGACCCTTACGGCGTCTTCTTGGCTTGCGGCAATAAGTTCTGCGTAGCCGCTACTATTTAGTCGCTGACCGTCGTCAGAATTTATCGCTAGATCCCCTTTGTCATCTAGGCGTTTTAGTAATTGGGTTCGCTCCGGAGATTTTGGCAGGCTGTGGGCCAAGGCCTCGATTAAGATTCTAAGCCCGTTTGGATCCGAAACCCTCCCTAAATGGCGCTCACTAGCTTCGCTTGCGATTAGGGGCCACGCCCCCCGATCCTTATCGAGAAAGAGTAGTTTATGTTCGACTTGAGTAAGCGATTTCACGCGTTGGGGATCAATCTGATCGAGTAGCGCTTCAAGCTCTGAAGTTTCATGAATTTTTGAGAGCTCGAGATCTCTTCCGTCGTTCGTCAGTTTCTGTAACGCGGCAATGCGGTACAACGCGCGAAAGATTCTCTGAACCGCGGCGTCACTCTCCGATTTGCCTTGCTTTGCCTCGACGCCATCTCTAGCCTTCCACCCCCAATAGGCATCGTCTTCAAGCTGTTCGATCAGTTTGGATTTTTCGGGACTCGTCGGAAGAAAACTCGCAACCTTAAGCATCAATTTTTTGGCACCGAATTCGCTTCCAAATTTCGGCACGGCGTAACTGATGGCCAGCTCATGTAAACTCCGTAACGACTGAGCTTTGAACACTTCGAGATCAAAAAAGGGAAACTCTTGAACAAAAGTGCCGTCGCGCGGAAATAATTTATGGTACTCGAGTTGAAAGTGAAGGGCGTCCATCACTTCATCGTCGATCATCAGGTATCCGGGCGGCCGGTTAAGGCGCTGGCCGTGAAAGTCGCGTGGCTCCACCGAAATTTGGCCCAGCCCGTCGCGTAACCAACGGCTGTAAAGCGAGTAGTCAAGTAGCCGCAGATGGAGCTTGAAAAAAGAGTCGATCGAAAAATTGCGGCTACCGCGGCCCAACTGCTGAATCAAATTTCGAAAGCCACCCATGTCTTCGCCGTACCGGCGTAAAAGCACGATGAGGTTGATCCTAGGAATGTCGACGCCTTCATTGAACATGTCCACAACCACGAGATACTTAGGTTTCTTCAAGTCGTCGGGCGTTTCGAACTTTCCTTTATCGGAGAACCAAGCAAAAGTTTCGGGGTCGACACCGGGGCCGCTGTGCAGAGAACGAACCTCTTCACCTAAGAGCTCAGCCAGTTCGGCGGCGTAGATGTCGGCGCGCCTTTGTGAATCCACGTAAATTACCGCCCGGTCAGGCATGCCCGAAACCCGATTGTTCTTGATGCGTTTGCTCACGTCGTGAAGAAGGCTGCGGTAGCGGGTGAGCGTGCGCGTTCGCGTGGTTTCGTCGGCAACACTCGCGGTGAGTAGTTCTTCGGTCGGAATGCCATCCACGTTACGAACCAAATTCAGGTGGTAGAGGGGGGATAGGTATCCCCGTTGCATGCCGCGGTAGTATTGCAGTCGGCAGAGTTCGGGAAGCTTACGACCGTTCTGCAGATCAAGCTGCTCTTCGGCGTTTAGAAAAGCGCCGTGAATATTTTGGCCAAGGTAGCCAGTAATCAGAGGCTCGTCGGGATGCCACGGAGTTGGCGTGAGTAGCAACACTCGGTGGCGGGCATCCGCTATTTTGTGAAGATCGGTGGTGATGTCGTCGAACTCGCCGTCCTCCGTGCCCAGGTGATGCGCCTCGTCGAATACGATAACCCATGGTTGGTCAGGATCGGCGGTGATCAACTGGTGAATTTCGGACATGCGATTGAAATAGCTGGTACGGGTGATCGCCACCATTTCGCAATCGGGGTCGATTGGCGCGGTGGCGCCTTCGTCGTAGATAAGCGCTATATTTTTAAGGTCCAGTTCGGAGGAGAACGTTTCTACCGCTCGGTCGAGCACGCGGTTGTTCTGCACCACAAAAAGTGTCTTGGGTTTTTTCTTCCAGCCTTCATGGCCCATCGACTGGTTATAGCCGCCAACGGCGGCCACGTATTTCGCGGCCACCACGGTTTTTCCCATTCCCACCGGCATGACTAAACCGCGTTTGATACCGTTTCCGCCTTTTACTTGGCTCTCCATCTCCATCAACGCCGCCAATGCAATGCCCTGGGGGTGAGAAAGAATGGATTTACTGCGGTTCTCATTCGATCGCAGGTGAGGGTGCAGGTAAAAATCGGCGCGCAGGGCCGAGCGAAAGACCCCCTGGCTGCGCTCTAAATCTTGATAGAGCGTCTTGGTATCAAAGATTATCTCCGAGCTTAAGCCCTCAGGCGCTATGGAAATTTCGGGCAGACCCAGCCGCGGGTAAGCCTCCGTTGGCTTGTCGGTGAGGCGGATCGTGTAGCTGCCCAGTGGGCTTTTTATGGTGAGGGTTCGGGCTCGGTTGTTTACGCTGATCTGGGCGTGGTCGTGGCGGCCGCTTTCGTCCAACACCGGCAGAATCACCATGCGAAACAGGTTCTCTAAAGCGCTACTTGAGCGTGGTGGGAGATAACTTAACCCTTCGGCGTTAGCTTCTAAAAGGGCTCGGCAAGGAATGAAAGTTCGAGCGAAGGCGTGCGCCGTCAGCAGGTTAAAAGCGCCTGCAAAAAAGCAAAGCAATGCCAAAGGCTTACGCCCATTTCCCGTAAAGTTCATTTTTTCACACTGGTGCAACTCAATGCGTTATATACCCCAAAGCGTGCCCCCCTTTAGAACGAAAAATGCGCTTTTCTCCGGCTTATGGCGCTTTGCTTTGCCAGTTTGGTTTTTTTGTGCTGGGGCGAAGGGCCACTACGTGATTCCGTATGAGCTTAGAATCGGGGAAGGCCCCCAACAAAAACTGTACACCGTGCTCGTGATTCTGGCCGATCACTACGCCAATTATTACGGCGAAGGCGACGGACTCGCTCAATTAATGGCTAAAAATTTTCACTCCGATTCAGATGTCTTCCTCAATAAATACTTAACGTTACCTTATAGCTGGTACCTCGATCAGGTGGTGGCAACCCCAAAAGTTTACGGCGATGCCGGTGATGAAATTACCGAGGGCATGCGGGAATTCGAGTCGATGGCAGACGGAAAGTCCTCGGCGGTAGTCATTACCGAACACCGGCGCTTGGATAAAATTTTGGCCTTCTTAAGGGTGGATACCGGCGACGTCAACGGCCGGTTGACCTCGGAGAATCACTTTTTGAATAAGGGGTTCGATGGGGTGGGATTTCCTCAGACCGAGCCTAATTTTGTGTGGAGCCAAATTGCCGATTTTCGAGCCGAAGCCTACCAGACAGAGTTTCATAGGCTGGGATTTCCGAAGTCAGATCGGTTTCACTACTGGTTAGAGGGCGAGAATATCGAGCTCAAGAATTTCGGCATGGACCCGGCCACGTTTCGTAAGCTTTTTAAGTACCTCTACCTAATCGGCCACGACCACAAGATGTTCGACTGGGGAGTTCAAAAATTTCCAAAAGAGTTAACCGCATGGCCGGACGGCACGCCGATTCCCGCAACGGCGTGCCATAGGTACGGTCGTCGCGTCTCCCACCTTTGGCTCGATGCCTACTCAGAAGATCTGATGAGGTACTACGCCAGACTAGGTTTTAAGGTTTGGAAAAAGCTTAACAACGTGCACACTAAATTTCGTGACCTCTATTTCATGTTCGGGGAGGTAAGAGAGGTTGATGCTAAGATGCGCGCGAAACTATTTGATGGCGAGACGAAGCATCACGGCTGGTTGGTGCAATCTGACGAGCTGACGGCGGAATTTCACTCGGCCACTTGCGTTGAAGACTTACTGCAACTTCACCATCCGGTTCCGAAGCTTAGGAAAAAAAACAAGAAGCGCTAAGCGTTTTTCGCCATGTGAAACTCTAGTAGCTCAAACGCGGTCTTTACGGTCTGGGCTTTGAGCGCGGGCAACTCCAAAGGATAATCCGAAGCAAAACTATTAACCAGCGCCCCGGTCATTAGCGCTTGAATGGTGCGGGCAAGATCGCGCGCCTGCTTTTTATTTAGCTTTCCACTTTCAATTGGCACCTGGAAACAGGCCGCCAAACGGTCTTCCCCCCCGGCCCGAATTACATTTTGCAGTGCACGGAACTCACCGTCGTAAGAGCAGAGCTGATAAAAAAGCGCCATCACGGCGGTGTGCTTGGGGTAGCGGGTTACCCACTCGAACGGGCCTTCGATCACCGCGGTCAGCTGTTCTCTCCACGTACTGGCCTTTTGCACGTGGCTAATGGTGATCTGCTGCCCCAACGCTACGGCGTAGCGGATAGCCGTTTTCACCAGCTCAATTCGGCTCGAAAAATAGTAGTTCACATGCGTGCGCTGCATTTTTACACGCTTACCAATCGACTCGAACGTAGTGTTATCAAAGCCTTCGGTGGCCAAAAGGTCGATTACCGCTTCCATGATGCGGATTTTTCGTTCTTCGGTCTTTCCATGTTGAGTGTGAAATACCTGGAAGACGAGTGGACTGGGAGAAGCAGTTTTTTTCATATGAGGCCGCGAACCATACCGTTGTAAAAAATTGGGCGCAAGGGGGACGGCCCGTTAACATTGTATGGGGTTAATTAAAACTTATAAAGACAGGACCTTACTTTTGCGTAAAATATATTTTGTACAATGTACAAACTGGTGTTAACGCGCGATGTCTGATTGAAATATCTGAGCCTACGCCGCCCGTTAAATCGGGCGTGGGCGAAACGAATTTAACGGTTTCACACCATGGGCGGAGTCCAAATGGTTTGGCTCCGCTCTTTTTTTTGAATTAGGCCGGTTGCTGTTGGGTTAAGCAGTGAAACGTGCCGAGGCCCCACACCAGTTTTCGGCAGTTAATGGGCAAAATCTTTCGCGTCGGAAACAGTTTGGCCAAAATATCGACCGCCACGTCATCATTGCTATCGCCAAAGATCGGCATGAGCACCACAGAATTGGCGATATAGAAATTGGCGTAACTGGCGGGCAGACGCATCTCTTCTTGCACCACGGCGTTGGGCATGGGCAGGGTTACAATTTCGAGCGGCCGTCCGTCTTCGAGGCGCAGTGTTTTTAAGCGCCGTAAGTTATCTTGCAGGGCGTGGTAGTTGACGTCGGAAGGGTCGTCTTCCACTACGGTGACCACCGTGTGGCGATTCACGAAGCGGGTGAGGTCATCAATGTGTCCGTCGGTATCGTCGCCTTCGATGCCATCCCCCAGCCACAAAATATTGGTCACGCCCAAATAGTCTTTTAGCCGCTGTTCGATCTGTTGCTTACTAAAAGTAGGGTTGCGGTTGGGATTAAGCAGGCAGCTCTCCGTCGTAATCAACGTACCACTGCCGTTGACCTCAATAGATCCGCCTTCGAGAATCATGCTTGGATGAATCACCGGGAGGGAAAGTAATTTTCCGATTTCAGTCGGAACTTTGTCGTCTAAATCATAGGGGGGGTACTTGCCACCCCAGGCATTGTAACCCCAGTCCAAAATTAACAGAGGGTCGGCGCCGTCGCGCTTTAAAAAAATTGGGCCGTGGTCTCGGCACCACGGCTCGTTGATCGCCACGTGAAAAAATTTAATATTGGAATTGAGTTTGTCACCGAGGTAGCCCCGCACCTCTTTTTCGCGCCCCGCACTTTCAACGTTAATACAAACCATTTCGTATTGAGAAATTCCGGTCGCTAAATTTACCAACGCCGGCAAGACGGCGTCGTAAGCGTCGGGAAAACTGATGCCTTCACGTCGTGGCCACGACAACCAAGTGGCCGAGTGCTGTTCCCACTCGGCCGGCATTCGGTAGCCAAGTTGCGCGGGTGTTTTTCCGTTTAAGTTAAACACTAGTCGATCAACCGTTTGGTGATATCGCCATAGGCATCGATGCGGCGGTCGCGAAGAAAAGGCCAGTGGGTGCGGGTTTCATCGACTCGTTTGAGATCGACTTCAACCAGCAGCGTCTCTTCCCGATCAACCGAGGCCTTCTTAAGGATCTGCCCCGAGGGGTCGCTCACAAAACTCTGGCCCCAAAACTGAATCCCGTCGCCACCCGCCGGGGCCTCATGCCCCATGCGATTGGGCACGGCCACATAACAGCCATTGGCAATGCCGTGACTTCGCTGAATGGTTTCCCAAGCTGAGTGTTGAGCAACTCCGTACTTCTCTTTTTCGGAGGGGTGCCAGCCGATTGCCGTGGGGTAAAAAAGAATCTCGGCGCCACTCATGGCGGTGAGGCGCGCCGCCTCCGGGTACCATTGATCCCAACAGATACAGACGCCGATCTTTGCCACCGAAGTTTCCCAACTGCGAAA
>JAYSWN010000131.1:0-26365 GCA_043718025.1 Pseudomonadota bacterium | reverse complement strand
GCCTGTCGGCCAGGCCGACGCGCAAGAGTAGTTTACGGGCCTCTTCCATCGACTCAACTTTAGTTTTTCCGCTGATTAGGGCGGGAATCATAACATTTTCTAAGGCCGTAAATTCGAGCATCAGATAATGAAACTGAAACACAAAACCAATCTGCGCGTTTCGAAAATGGGCGAGCTGTTTGTCGCAATAGCCAAAGACATCCTCGCCACCAAAAATCAATTTACCGGCCGAGGGCCGCTCAAGGGTGCCCAATATATGAAGCAGAGTGCTCTTACCCGAGCCACTCTTGCCCACGATCGCCACTCGTTCGCCAGCCGCCACTGAAATAGAAAGATCTCTCAACACGCCAATGGTGGTGCGATCTTCGCGCCTAAAAATCTTTTGTAGGCCCGTAGCCTGCAAAGTGGGCTTCTTCACGCAGTCTCCAATCGTAACGCATCCACCGGTTTAGTCCGCGCGGCACTCCAAGCGGGAATCACGCTAAACAAAAGACAAAGGCCAATTCCGCCGGCGGCCACTAAAAACACATCCATGCTTTCAACCCGCATGGGCAATCGCGAGGCATTGTAGATCGATTCGTTGAGCAGATTTGGCTGAAATCGTTCAATCATGGCGATGACCCCGTAACCGAAAATTAAGCCTACAATCACGCCGACCATACCCACCACCGAGCCCTGTACCAAAAAGAAGATCATCACCTCACGAAACTTCATGCCCATCGCCCGCAAAATCGCAATATCCCGCTTTCGAAAATGAGCGCTCATCAACAAGAGGTTCACTACGTTAACGGCCGCCAGGCCAATTAAAATCACCAAGACCAAAAACAGACTTTTCTTCTGATGTTCAACCGCCATGAAAATATTTTGGTGAACGTCTTTCCACAGTTTAACCGTGGCGTCATCCCCAAGGGCGGTGCGTACGATACCGGCCACCTTATCAAAATTTTCTCCAGCTCGAATGCGGGTCTTATAAATCGGTTCTTGGTTACTCTTGCGAAATATATCCGCCAGGGCCCGCATCCCCATTCGGGCGTGGTGCAGGTCGTGATCGTAAATCCCAAATTTAGTAATGCCCGTCACCGGCATCGAAACCACGCGCTGCACGTTGCCTTCGGGCACAAGAATGTCGACGGTATCCCCGACATCGGCCTTTAATTTTTTTGCCAACTGAACGCCTAACCAAACCCATTGCCCGTCGGGGGGTGAAGAATCAGGCAAAGGTTCTTTCACCCAAATGTCTTTCCACGGCGTCACTTTCTGCGAGGCGGCAAAATCAACCCCTTCAAAGATCACCCCTCCCACTTTACCACCCTTAATCACCATAGCCGGCGCCAGAAGCGAGGGGGTAAAAGCGGCAATTTCGGGAATTTCGGCCAACCGCTTATCGATGGTGTTTTGATCCCGTTTCAAATTACGGGGTAAAATCACCATCTCCGATGAGATACGGGTGTAATTCTCGCGAAACAGATCTTGAAAGCCCGATAATACGGACAACACAACCATAAGCTGCAAAACCCCCACCGCCACACCTAGCACCGACAGAAGAACGGCAAACGAGAGCAGATTCACCCCGTGCGGGAAAAAGTATTTTCGTAGTAGGAAACTGAGCAGCCTCATCCCTTGATTTCCATTCGCTGCAACAGCGTCTCTAGACGTTGTTGAAGAAACACCCAATTGTGATTAAGGCAGGTTTTGAAGATCCCGTGGGTTTTCCATTTGCGCGGCGAAGATTTGGCTTTCAAGGGGGAGAGCATAAAACTTCCCAGGCCAGAGGCCTTAAGATCGTCGCAAAGGCGAGCGAAGGGAATACGTGACGTGGACTTCATGCCACCCACTTTAAGAAAGTCTTGTCGCCTGACAAACAGCCCCTGATCGGGCAGCGAAAACTTGAAAAAATTGCCCCGCAAATTTCCACCCCACTCTACAGCGCGAAAGAACGGACTTGGGTCGTCAATGGATAAGGTAAACCCACCCGCCGCCGCTCTGGGATCAGCAAGGATCGTCTCGGCCGCCTCCCGATACGCCGGCTCGACCTGACTATCGGCGGCCAGAAAAAACAGCACGTCGCCGGTGGCCGACTCCGCCCCATAGTTGCATTGGCTGGCCAGCCCCTTCTCCGTCGACAAAAACCTGGCCCCCGACTTTTTGGCGAGGTAGCCCGTAGCGTCGTCGCTTCCGCCATCCACCACGATCACCTCATACGGAATACCTGAGTAGACCGACGCCAAACAATTTTGAATATTGTCTTGCTCGTTTAACGTAGGGATAACGACCGAAAGCATTGGCCTCACTGTTCCTTTAGCGTGGTTAGGTGAGCCTGCAGGGCGTCTACTTGCTTTTCGAGCAGTTCCTTACGGTCTTTTACCCCTTTAATCACGTGATCGGGTGCTTTACTCGTAAACTCGTGACTGGTCAGTTTCTGCTTTGCCCGCTCTAATTCGCCCATTAGGCCCGCGATCTCTTTATCCGCCTTTTGGATCTCAAGTTTGATGTCCATCAGATCTTCACGTGGCACGTAGGCTTCCACCTCTCCGATAGAAATTAAAACGTTGGTTTTTGCATCCGGCTTATCGCCACCCAGTTCAAACTGCGAGGCGCGAATCAACCGGCCCACCCAATCTGCGGAAGACTGAAGGGCATCGAGTTTGGCCTTAGGCCCCTGCAACTTCACGCGAATCTGAGCGGCGGGGTTAAGATTACACTCACCCCGGCGCGACCGAATGGCTTCCACCACCGAAATGCCGAGATTCACCCTGGCGTCGGAGTCAGAAAAGAGTCGTTTCTCATTTAGCTGCGGATACGGGGCAATCGAAATGGAAGACACGGCCGGTTTCACCGGCATCCGCTGCCAAATCGCTTCGGTCACAAACGGCATCACCGGATGAAGTAGGCGAAGCGCCTCTTCCAGCACCTCGATTGCCGTCGAATCGCCGCTTTCTTTACGCCACGCTAGCTCCTTATCGGTTTTGATGAGCTCAATGAACCAGTCGCAGTATTCATTCCAAACAAAAGAATACAAACGGTTGGTGGCATCAAAGAATCGATACTGATCGAGCGCAAGATTCACATCGCGTTTACAATTCTCAAGCCGCGTCCAGATCCAGCGATTCACTTCGTTGGTTTCATCTGACTTTGCCTTTTTCACTTCGGAAAAGTGCATCATCACGAATCGCGAGGCGTTCCAAATTTTATTTACGAAGTTACGGTAGCCATCGATTCGACTATCCGACAAAAGCACATCGCGCCCATGCACCGCCATTGCCGCCAAAGTAAAACGGAGCGGGTCAGCGCCGACCTTGCCAATGATCTCAAGCGGATCTTTTACGTTGCCCTTGGTTTTCGACATCTTCTGGCCGTGCTCGTCGCGCACCATCGGGTGGAGATAAACCGTGTGAAAGGGGGCTTTACCCACCATCTTAATGCCCAGCATGATCATCCGGGCCACCCAAAAAAACAGAATATCGAAACCCGTCTCCATCACTTGATTGGGATAAAACGCCTTCATATCGGCCGTTTCATTGGGCCAACCCAGCGTCGAGAATGGCCACAGGCCAGAGCTAAACCAGGTATCTAGTACGTCTTCGTCTTGACGAATTTTATGGGAGCCGCATTTACCGCAGGCCGTGGGCGTTTGTACCGCTACCGTAACGTGCGGGCAGTCATCGCAGTACCAAGCCGGGATGCGATGGCCCCACCACAACTGGCGGCTCACGCACCACGGGCGAATATTTTCCATCCACTGAAAGTAAGTTTTCTCCCACTCCGGTGGCAGTATTTTTATCTCGCCGCTCTTTACCGCGGCAATGGCCGGCGTAGCGAGGGTGGCGGCATCTACAAACCACTGCGAGCTTAGCCTTGGCTCTAAGATGGTTTCGCAACGGTCGCAATGGCCAACGTTGTTGACGTGGTCTGTCTCTTTACCGAGGAGACCCGCCGCCGAGAGATCATTCAAAATTTGCTCCCGCGCCTTTTCGCGCGATAGCCCCTGGTATGCCCCGCCCTCTTTGTTCAACTTTGCCGATTCGTCAAAAATGGAGAGGATGGGCAGCGAATGCCTTTTTGCCACCGCATAGTCATTCATGTCGTGGCCAGGCGTAATCTTCAGGGCGCCGGTTCCGAAAGCCATGTCGACGTAACTATCGGCAATGACTTTCACCGGCCGGTTTACCAGCGGTACCATCACCTCTTGTCCCACGAACGCTTTGAACCGTTCGTCATTGGGATTAACCGCCACCGCGGTATCGCCGAGCAGAGTTTCCGGTCGTGTAGTGGCCACCGTGAGCGACTTACTCGGATCGCTTTTCAGAACGTAGCGGATCTCCCAGATCTTTCCCTTGGATTCTTTGGGCTTTACCTCAAGATCCGAAAGCGCGGTGTGGCAACGTGGGCACCATTGAATTAACGAGGTGTCTTTATAGCAAAGCTTTTCGTTGTAGAGCCGGGTGAAGGTTTCTCGCACGGCGAGAGAAACCCCTTCATCTAGAGTGAAGGCGAGACGACTCCAGTCGAGGCTGCAACCCATCAGGCGCAACTGCGACAAGATTGTGTTTTGGGATTCCTTCTTCCACTCCCAAACCTTTTCCAAAAACTTTTCACGCCCCAAATCATGGCGTGAGACCTTGCTGGTTTTTTGCAAATGCCGCTCTACCACCATCTGAGTGGCGATGCCGGCGTGATCGGTTCCGGGCAACCAAAGTACGTTAAACCCCTGCATGCGCTTGCGCCTTACCAAAATGTCTTCCAGCGTGCAGGTGAGCGCGTGGCCCATGTGCAGTACGCCGGTAACGTTGGGCGGCGGCAATACAATGACGTAAGGCTCTTTTTTTGAAGTAGGATCGGCGGTGAAGTAGCCGCGATCGAGCCACATCTGGTAGATCTCTTTTTCAATCGTTGCCGGCTCAAACTGAAGGGGAAATTCTGACGTATGATTCACGCTATCCTCACTGCTCTACTCAACACTTCGGTAATTTAAAAAAACGATCGATTTTGGTTTCACTTCAACCTTGGCCCAACGCTTTGCTTTGGTTATCACCCCGCCCGATTGAGTGACCATATCCAAAACAAAATTGTGCGTGCCGGCGGGAACTTTATAACGTGCAATCTGCAGCATCGCCGGCAAGGTGTTCCAACTGCGCAAATCGGCAGTATCGGACGCATGAAGAAAAATTCGGGTCAATGCCCCCAAAACCGGGCTGTCACTCGCTTTTTCAACTCCGTAAGCGGCGGCCTCTTTAGCGGCCACGCCGGCAATTTTTTTAGCGATAATGGCGCCGGCCTTATCGTTCAACTCTTTGACCGCAGTAGCTTCCACGTCGAACAAAGTGCTGGAGTTTACGGTCTGCCCACTTCCCTCGATGCTAAGGCGCCCACCCAATGCCGCATAATGATTCTTATGAAATATGGGAACCAGGCGGAATTGCGGCGAGGGCACTTTATAGGGCGCCTTACCAACTTCGAGTAGTAAAATGACTTCACCTTCATTTGCGTTGAGGGCATAGTCTTTCACCTCCGGAAATTTCTTTTGGTAGGCTTCAAACTCTTGCGACGCCTTTAATTTGTCGGCCAGGCGCAACAGCGGTACCCCCAGATACGAAAATGCCGCCGGCACATCCCATTTGAGCAATTGGCGGTAGTCGACAAACGCATCGTTGTTCTCGTGGCGGGCTTCGAACAGAGCGGCGGTAAGGTACTTGGCAAAGGCGTTGTTACGGTAAGGCAACTTGCCTTCGGTGATCATGCGATCCAATTTGCGGTTTACCCTACGCCCTTCGACCAAGGCATTTTCGAAATCACCCAGAATTGAGTAGTCGATGGCCAGGTACATGTTGATCATGACCTTTTCAAAGTCTTCACCCTTATAGGGTTTGATCTCGTCGTTCAGCAACACACTGCCCGCTTCGGCCGCCAGACTGGTGTAGTCCTTAATTTCGGCCATTTTATCGGCCCTTAAAAAGGTGGAAATCGCCTCTTTATGGCGGCCGGCGGCGTGATAGACCATGCCTAAGTCCATCAAGTAAAGTAGCTCGTCATTGTCTTTTTTATCGGCGTACTCTTTGAGCTTGGTGATGGCTTGATCGTAGCGGCCAGCTTCAAAATGCGCGCGCGGTTCGCGAATGCGCCCCGCGTACAGAGCACAGCCAGATAAAAAAAGCGCCTGCCCCCAGAGGAGGCAGGCGAAAATGAGGTGTAAGGCTTTCACTCGGTTCTCTTAAAGCCCAACTGATTTCTTCTTGTAGAATTTACGAATCTCTTTTTCATCGGTCCAATCTAAAATTCCGGTCTGGATATTCACCATGTTGAAAGTGGCTTTGTAGTAAACGTACTTTTTATCGCCCACTTGCTGCACGCGATCGGTAATCTCACCGGTCATAAAGTAGTTGGCGCCAATTTGCTTTCCTTTTTGGCGGGCCGTAGCCGGATCGACGTAGCCCGAACCGCCTTGGTATTCCATCTCTTCGGCCATCTCGCTACGTATCTCTTTTTCGGTAAACCGAAAACGGCCACTCTTGACCAACGCCACGCGAATTTTATCGGTCATGCTCTTCATGTCGATGTGCTCTTCGGTGCGATTCTTGGTCAGCGTAACCAAAACCACCGGAGCTTTTTTAGTCTCGGCAATGACGCGGCTGTCGACCAGCGACTTAATCATGGTGTCGGCAATTTGCCGCATGTCAGACTCGTTAAACTTATCATCGAGCAGCCGGTCTTCGGCGAGGTCGTCGTACTTGCCCCCGGTGAACTCTTTGTTTCCCGCGCACGCAGAAAGTAGAAAAAGGGCCACACTTACAATTAACGTTTGAGACCTTGATTTAAACATCGAGGACATCCTCCAGAACAAAAAGTTTTAAGATTCCAGGAGTATAATGACGGGAAAGGAGGAGGGCAACTCATGATGAATGATCGTTATTTAAGGGAAATTGAAGAACGGGTGAAAGCCGCCAGTCCAGGCCCTTGGACGGTGGTCTTTAATGGCTCGATGCGTAGCGGATGGGCCATTCAGACCGCGGGAACCGCCTCGGTGGTAATCAATTTGGAGCCCGAAAAGAACGTGGCGCTCGACATGGAGAGTCACCAAGTAGACGGAAATTTGGATTTTATTCAAAACTCTCGTGAGGACATTGCCCAACTAATAGAAATGGTAAGAGCGTCGAAAGCGGAGAAGTTAGTTTTAGCCGAAGACGAGGGCGCCTTTTTGGCCGCTACGGAGCTTCAACTTACCGTCGCCAAGTTAGCCGAACAGGTTGAAAAGCTAAAGGCGGCTCTCTATTTCTACGCCCACCCTGATACCTACAAAAATAAGCCGGCGGATGCGGAGGGCAACGTACCGGAGTGGATCGGAACGGATTTGGGGCGCAGAGCCCGGGCATTTTTTGACGCGGAAAAATAAAGTGGGGCGCTCAGGCCCGACCAGTCTTAAGCCTTACGTAAAGGGCTTGGGTGCGGATTAATGCGACGGGTTTGCGTTCCGCTGTAGCTTGAAGGCGCGACATTTGTCTTGGGGCCCTCATTTTTGAACAGCTTCGCCGAAGTGGTTTCGTCTTCTGAGCCGGGTTGTAAGCGGGACAGATTGGCTCCGAATGACTGGCGATCGGCCTCGAATTCCAAAACCGTGATGGCCGTGTCGGCGATACGGAAGATCGTACCCGCCCCAATCGGATGGTCTATGATCTTCTCTTCTCCGAGAAACGTGCCATTGGTCGAATGCAGGTCCATCACCCGGAGCTCGCCGCGAAGGCCTTGGTACAACATGGCGTGGCGCCGAGACACTCCGCTATCAACTACGATTAGATCAGCACCGGCACGACCAATCGTGCACGAGTCCTTTTTCAACTCTTTGATCTCCGACGTGGTGTTTCCGTCGTTATCAGTTGAAGAGATTCTAATTCGTAATTTCATTCATTCACTCCCAAAGACAATTTTGTTTAAGTGACTACTTCTCTTTTTTACTAACTTAAGGGGAACCTAAGTTTTAGTGACACGATACTGATACCCCTTACTAAAGCAACGTTGGGACCAACCGCCGCCTATACACCGAGAGCGCGGGCTACCCCCTTGAAACCAAACCATTTTTTACGAAGTATGGGTAAAGTCTGAACAGGCGTTTTTTTAGCTGACAGGTGCAAAACTTTCGCGACTTGTGGAAAAAAGAAAAGCGAACTTAATAAATATATCAATTGGTTAGAATGCTTTTGACGGCACTTGTTCGGCTGTATAAAAATCAGTCATCCCAAACCCCTAAAAGGTTTGGGGAATTAGGCACGACGACGCGGACCAAGAGAAAAGTTAGACAGTGCTGGGCCCGCCTTGGGCCTTAATTCATCCCCACCGTAGTTTTCTTAAGGGCAGGCTTAGCACCCACTTTTCCCGCCGGCGCGCCACTCTTTGGAGCCCCCCGAGTCTGGCCCAAGTACAATATGTAATCAGTAAGCAACTGAATCTGTTTTTCAGAATCGCCGCCCAAAATTTCGGGAGCCGGCGTTTGCATCTCTGGCCAGTAGCCGGGCATTCGGGTTCCGGGGACCATTTTCTGCGGATTCTTCAAGAGTTGAACAATCCACTCGCGACGCAAGCGTTTTGCTGCGTGCAACAGATCCGGCGCCAACCCTTTGCTGCCGCCTTCCATTTCGGCCATGGTCGGCTTTTCGCCGACCGTGTGACAGCTGGCACAGGCCAGTTTGTTGAATAGTTTCTTTCCCGTCTCGACTTCAACCGCCGTGAGCTTAACCGGAGCATTTTCTGAAACTGGAAACTCTACATTCCCATGGGCGGCCCAGTAGGAAAGCAATTTGTTCCACTCCTCAGTGGGCAAGTTGTAGGAGGGCATTCTCACTTTTAAGCGTGTTCGCAACTTGTGATCCCCCGGATTCTGCAAAAAATTGTAGATCCATGGTCCGTGCACGCGTGCGCCTTCGGTAAGCAGCCAAGGCGGCCCTAAGGTTTCATCTTCTTCGTAGTACTTAAGAATACGCCCTTCGAGGTTGTACTTATCCTTTTCGTGCTCTTCGCGTTTGGGGTCATTCTCACCCAGAGCTTGATAAAGCTCTTCGACGTTATGACAGCCCTGGCAGTTGTACTTGTGCACAACCCGTAAGCCCTCTTCGATGTGATGAATTTTTGCGTTCACGGTAAGCGCCGCGGGCGGATCGATCTTCTGGTTGGTGAACCCCATTAAACTAACCGTAAGGGACTCTTTGTCTGGCTCAAGAAAGCCGTACAGCGGCATTCGCAACAGATCTAAATACTCTTTCACAAAGCCGTGATCAAACTGACGCGGATTGGTAAGTTTTGCCTTAAACCAAGCATAATTCGCGTGTGGCTCAATGTGCTGCATGCCGAAATCAAATTTGTTCAAGGGCTTACTACCCACTTCGGTTAACTCAGGTCCAATCGTGGCCATCGTTTCCATGCCTTTGATCTCATGACAGCCAAAACAGCCGTAGCGCATCACCGCATTTTTACCCAATGCTTGCGTCACTTCGTGCGACTGCATTTTGTTAACGACCTCGTCCACTTTTTCGCGCGTCACCGGGGCCAACTTAGGATCGCGTGCCAGGTAGAGTTTCAGCACGGTCTTCTGCATTTCAACGTCTGCTTGCGGCACCGTCTGAGCCTCAAATTCAGGATTTTTGTGGCTGAGCAGGTAGGCCGAAAGATCGGCCGCTTCGCCGTCGGTGATACGAAGGCTCGGCATGACCGTGCCCGCCCAGTAGTGTTTTGGGTTCTTCAACCACTGCATTAACCAGTCTTTAGAAACCTTGCTTCCGACGGTGCTTAAATCGGGAGCCATGCCGAAGCGCCCCATTTTACGTTCGATGCCTTCAATTTGGTGACAGGCTAAGCAGCCTACCGTGCTGAACAACTCTTTGCCACGTTCGGCGTTGCCTAAACTTCCATGTGAGCCGGGCGAATAGTCTTCGGAATTGGCCACCACGAAATCAGTAACCGCCTGCATCTCGGCCTCTTGATAAGCGACGAACTGCGGATTGTTAATCGTATTAGATTGTAAAAACGACGCCGGCATGCGGGCGTGCTGATTAAAATTACGCGGGTTTTTGATCCACTTATAAACCCAATCTCGAGTCACTTTGCCCTTGATGCGTTTCAAAGAGGGGGCCGGCTTGCGGATGTGCTGCCAGCCTTCAATCTTGTGACAACCATAACAGCCGGCGGCTTTCATGAGTTGAACGCTGCTGTTTAACTTTTCGGCTTTTGGCACATACTCGCTATTGCGATGACAGACCCGGCATTTGCCTTCGGTGTATTGCAACGGCACCATCTTTTCGATGACGTGGTGCTGTTCATGCCAGTCGTACTTCTTTTCCCAACTCTTTTGTTGCTCTGGGTTAGCAGGAGTGTGAGCCGAACGGGTAAAGTGCGTGGCCGAGCCGCGCCCATCGTGACAAACGGTGCAACCGACTTTTTCGATCGGATGCGGCGACTTGGCGCCCAACATCACGTCTAGTCGAGGGTGGGTACGAAACGGCTGCGCCTCGTTCTCGAAACCAACCTTGTCGATCGCCATGTGACAGGTGATACACCGATCTACCTTCGGCACTTGGGCAAAAAACACATCGTCGCGAATCGTGGGCAATACGATCTGTTGCAACTTTAAGGTGGGACTCGCCATGTCGAGCATGGGAGCACTGCGCATCAGCATTTCAACCGAAATCGCCGCGTTTTTTTTGCCCACTTCCAACAGATCCAATTTCGCGGTGAGTAGTTTCTGCTGTTTTTCGGCCTCTTTTTTGGCGGCCACCAACAGGGCAATCTCTTTTTCTTTATTCTCTTTTTCGGTGGCGGCAGAATTGGCAATATTGCGCAGAGCCATCACCTTTTCAAAAATGCCATCTAGCTTCTTTTTAGCGGCCTCTTGTTTTGGGCCGTGTTTGGCATGCCCGGCGGCTTCGTCATGACCATAGACCGCTTCGTATTCGTACTTGCGAACATCGAATACGGCTTTTTCGGTCTGGTATTTGGTAAGGGTGTTCTTAGAACGCGTGGTGAGTGCCACCAGCTTTTTTTCTAATGCCTCTTTTTGCTTTGAATTATTTTTAAGCTGCGCGTCAGTTTCTGCAACGTTGGTTTTGGCTTCGTTTAGCTTGGCCTCGTCAATTCCACTTTTTGCTTCGGTTATCCACTCGTTGTATTTCTTATTCTGGAGGCGAAAATACTCTAGCTGCCACCCTTTCCAGTCTCGGCCGAAATCATCCAGCACCATCCACAAGGTGACCACCAGCATCACAATGCTCGAAATCGCGAAGGCTTTGATTAAGCGATTGGGCTTATAAAAACGATCTTCGTTGGGGTTGTTGGCCATAATCTAGCTCTCAGATATTAAAGAAAAACTCTGGAATCGCCACGATGTACTTGAGATTAATTGTCCAGCGCAGCACCATTTTGATAGGTAACGAGGCCATGCTCAACAGCAGAAAGGCCAAAATAAAAAAGCGTGGCTTGCCCATCTGCTTCGCCATTTCCGGCATCACTTTTTTCTCAAGCAGCCAAGGGCCCAAAACGAAATAAGCGATGACGAGAATAAACCCGAAAGACTCGCGAAGCAGAATATTATCGGGAAGCTTACCCCCATTAATCCCCATCTCGCGGAAAATGTACTCCGACAAGTTGACGTTATTGAGCACTTCCAACTTATGAAGATCCCAAAATTCGTAAGGGCCGAAAAAGTTCCAGTTTGGGCCACGTAAAAAGGTACCAAACACGATCAGAAGCGACCACAAGATCAAAAACCCATACAAAAAGGTGGTGATCGCAAATTTTCGCTCTTTAAACGTATAGTACCCATTGCCTTTGGGATTGGTGTCGATGAACGGCAGCAAAATCAAACCCACCAAAATCAACGTGGGGAACACCACGCCAGCTAGCCACGGGTCGTAGTAGACCAACATTTCTTGCAGCCCCAAGAAGTACCAGGGCGCTTTAGAGGGGTTGGGCGTTTCCACCGGATTGGCCGGTTCTTCAAGCGGCGCCTTGAGCACGATCGACCAAACCAACAGACCCGCCGTAACCAAAATTGAGCAAATAAACTCGCTGAAAACCAAGTCGGGCCACGTGAAGACGAGCTCTTTCGCCTCTTTCTTGTTTAAGACGTCTTTGCCTTCTTCGATCAGCTTATCGTTGATGTTGCCAATGTGAATGGGCAGCCAGGTAAAAATTAGCAGCAAAAATAACATGCCAACGATGGGCACGTTATCAGGCTTGGCGACAACGGCTCTAAACGTATCGTTGAGCATGCTCAACGCAATGAAAGCAGCCAAGCTGCCCAACATGATGTAGAGCGACGACTTTTTGCCAAACCATTCGCGCCATTTAAACAGCAGCAAGAAAAAGACTACGGATGAGATTGTAAACAGCAGCCCGGGTGAGCTGATTGAGTTGATCGCTGAGGTGATGATATTTCCAAGCTGTGCCATTTAAGCCTCTACAGGGGTCCGGAGATTCCCCCGTCCTTTCTAACGCGCCAAAAGTGGGCAGCCATAAGCACGCTGGCCACGATTGGAATAAAAATACAATGGAGCACGTAGAAACGCAGCAACGTAGCTTCTCCCACCAAGCGTCCTGCTAGCAACGCAAAGCGCACGTCACTTCCCGAGTGCACCACATCAAAGCCCATCAGCATGTTAATGAGCGAGGCGCCGGGACCTTCGCTGCCCATAAACGGCGTGGCGCGGCCCATGTTACTGCCCACGGTGATCGCCCAAATCGCCAACTGATCCCAAGGCAACAGGTAGCCGGTGAAACTGAGTAACATCGTGAGCACTAAAAGCACGACTCCGATCCCCCAGTTAAACTCACGCGGCGGTTTGTAAGAGCCGGTTAAAAATACGCGGAACATGTGCAGCCATACGCTGATCACCATGGCATGAGCGCCCCAACGGTGCACTTCACGCATGATGCCGATGGGCACATGCTCACGCAGGGCGATAATATCGGCGTAAGCAAAATCAGCCGTTGGTCGGTAATAAAACATCAACAGGACGCCGGTAATCGTTTCGACCATGAATAGAAAAAAGGTGATACCGCCCATGCACCACGTAAAGCTCATGCGCACGCCTGACTTTTTCATGCGGATGGGATGAAGGTGCAAAAAAACGTTCATCAAGACAATTAAAACGCGGTTCTTAGGATTGGTGGGCGGGCCATGGCGGAAGATGGCCTTCCATGCCTGCGATTCCCGAATGCTACTAAAGATCCCTTTGGCCATAACTCTACTTCCTCTAACTAAAAAAACAGGGGCTTGGGTTTAAGCAATATCCATAAATGACGCGGGGTCATTCCACTGCCCTTTTTCAAATTGGTACTTTGCGGTCTTATCCACAAAAATTTGGCCGTCTTCGGCCATTAAAACCTTAAAACGCTCCAACGGACGCGGTGCCGGCCCTTCGAAGTTGATACCTGTGTTGTAAAAGCCACTACCGTGGCAAGGACACTTGAATTTGCTTTCGGCATCGAGCCAGTTCGGAGTGCAACCTAAGTGAGTGCAGACCGTGGAAAGAACGTAAATTCCTCGTTCGTTGCGCACGATCCATACGCCATACTTTTTCTTAAAACGTTCATCCACTTTATTGACTACGTATTCGGCCGGAAACCCCGCCTTAAATTGTTGGGGCGGTTCAAAAGTGATGTTGGGAAAAAACAGCCGGCCGACGGCGGAAACTCCCGCTACCGAGGCCCCAAGAAACGCGGCCCAGCCGACAGAAAGCCAACTGATAAAAGTGCGACGAGACATCGCCTCCGGGACTTCAGGAAAAGGGGGTTTAGGCATGGTTTAAACCTTAAAAATATAGCTTTTAAATATTTTAAATTTGCGCCAAATGTTATCCGTCTCAAAAGATTGCGTGTCAACTTTTCACACGCCGTTTCCTAGGCTATCTTCGCTCGATGCCAGATGATTCCGCCGCCTACCTCGATGACTGTTTGCGCCGCAAGGTCCTCTTTTTCACCGGAAAAGGGGGGGTGGGAAAGTCGAGCCTTGCCTGGGCAACCGCGCTGGCCTGCCAACGCGCCGGGGCCAGGGTAGTTTTGGCCAGCTGGTCGCCGTTTACCGAAACCGCCCCTCCCGCGTGGCTGATTGGCGGCGGCGTCGGTTGGGAAAAACTGGAGACTTTGGCGTGTTTTAAAGAGTACGTGATCAAACACTTTAAAGTAGAGCCCCTTTTTAACTTGGTTTTTGATAACCGAATTTTTCGCTCCTTTGTTCTGGCCGCGCCCGGTTTGGCCGAGACGATTGTGGCCGGAAAAATTTGGGACCTGGTGCACGCCCGTACCCAAGATTTGGTAATCGTGGATCTACCGGCCAGCGGCCACGCAGTTTCATTTTTCCACTCCACGATCGGCGTTCAAAAGATCTTTCCGGTGGGCTTTGTTCACGATCAAACCACAAGAATTTTAGAACTTTGGAAATCGAATCAGTGCCGCATCGACCTTGTGGGCTTGCCTGAAGAGATGCCCATCACCGAAAGTCTTGAGTTGAAGAGCAAGCTCTTGGAAATATTGCAGGTGAATTTGGGGTTCTTTCTGATCAACCGCTGTTTACCGGAATTCGACTTAAGTCTGCCCAGCCAAGTGCCGCCAGCCTTGACCATAGCCCGTCAACAGTACAACGCACGGCGTGAGGATGAGATGACCCATTTACAAAATGCCAAACAAGCGGGTCTACCGCTCATCACCATCCCGCAATTTGCCGAAAAAACTCTGGAAGGACTTATCCTTCAAATGCGCGATCACCTCTCGCCACTGCGCAATGGCGGTGGTTCAATATGATCGCAAACCTTGAAACGCTAGAATTTGAGAAACAACGACTGTTTGTGGTTTGTGGCGCCGGTGGTGTGGGAAAAACCACACTGGCCGCAAGCCTAGGCATTGCATTGGCTGAAAAAGGATACCGCACCCTCGTGCTCACCGTAGACCCAGCCAGGCGATTAGCCCAGGCGCTTGGTTTTACCCAATTTAAGGAAGACGTTCACCCCATCCCCCTCCCCTTTGCCCCCGAAGCCAGCCTCTTTGGATCGATGTTGGATTCAAGTCGCTATTTCGATCGGCTGATGGAAAAGTTTGCAAAAACCGAAGAGCAACGACAAAAGATCCTGGCCCACCCGCTATACCGCCTCACCATGAGCCACTTAGGTGGCACACAAGAGTACGCGGCCATGGAACGATTGTTAGAGTTTGCCGAAGACGATCGATTCGACAAAATTATTATTGATACGCCGCCTACCGCCAACGCCATGGACCTGTTTACGGCGCCGCGACGAATGGCAGAATTTATGGATGGTCAGGTGGTGCGTTGGTTCCGGGCCGATTCTGGCGGTCCGTTTTCGTTTCTGAAACAGGGCACGAAGCTCGCCATGAAATTATTGCAAAAAATTTTTGGCGGCGGCTTTTTTGATCAACTGGCCGAACTTCTTTCGTACATTGAAGGCATGGAAGCCGGTTTCGTCGAGCGTCATCAAAGAGTATTGAATTTACTTTCCGACGACAAAACTAGCGTTTTTCTTGTCAGTTTGCCCAACGAAACTCGTTTTGGAGAATCAGTCGGTTTCTCCAGCGCGTTGAAAGAGTTTCAGATTTCAATTCGCGCTATTTTTCTAAACCAACTCGAACCGCGTCCGCAGAATTGGCAAGAGGAGATCAAAACACTCCCGGCCGAATCCCAAGCGGAGTGGCAAAAATACTTAGGCCTCCGCGATCAAATCGCCGTAGCCCATCTCTACTGGCAGCAGCGCTTCAAAGACCGCTACGCACCACTCCCGGTGATCTCCATTCCCCGTTCGCCTGAGCCGATGGCAGGGTTGGCTGATCTTCGTGAGTTCGCCAAACGACTCACCGCGTCTTTTTAGAAAAACCGAACTGATTCGGGTGATGGTAAAATTAAACGATGCCCCCTAAAAACACTTCTAGTTCTTTACCGGAAAGAAGGTTTCGCTCCCTTCCGGTTCAGCTCAAATACACCATGCTGATGACCTTGGCGGGCGGCCTAACCGCGCTGGTAATGATCTTTGTTATGGCTTGGTTTATTCAACGAAATTACAACCTGTTCATGGGTGACGAGCTTGGGGTGTCGGCGCAGGTGGTTGAGATTGTGCGGCGGGAGCAGCGGTTTTTAGAGACTTCGCTTTTTCTTCTTTTTTTATTTTCAGTAACGGTGCTGTTTGGCATCTCCCTCTTTGTCACCCGGCGGCTAACCGGTCCGCTCTTTGCCATTCAGCGCCACCTTTGGCTGTTTAGCCGTGGCGATTGGACTCGTGATTTTCGCCTGCGCAAAGGCGATGAGTTTAAAGAGCTCGAAGCGATCATTAACGCGGTAAGGCAAGAGCACCTCCACAGCATGCAGTCTCGTCGCAATCCAGACTTCAAAGAGGCCATCGGGTGAAACATCTAGCTCTGCTTCTGACCCTTGCCCTTTCCACGGGTAGTCATCGGGCCCACGCTGAAACGGTTTATAAAGTTGCCGTAAAAAGCGTTTCGGGAAATCGCCTTATCGTGCGTTTTACCGCCGAACCGGGCCCCTACAACGCTAACGAAGGCATTTGCATTTACCGCAATCGTAAAACCGTAGCCTGCGGTTCGGTGATTTCTTCTGATGCCAATACGGTTGAAATTCGCATTCTACGTGGAGTGACACAGTTCATGCCCAACGAAGGGCTGCTGGTGCGTGGCAACGAAAAATTTAACTTGGCCGATAGCAAAACCGACGTTTCGGCACCCGGGCCTAAGGGCGCCAAGCCGCCGATCAAGCAAGCCCTTAACATTTCAACCGGGGTAATTGTTTTTGCTCCCGCCACTTTCTTTTTGATACCCCTGACTATCGACTACGCAATCGGTACTAAAACTATATTAGGCATCGAACCTTTTTACGCCACTTCCGGTCCGGCCCTTACCGTCATCGGCGCGAATTTGCACTTTCACTACTATTTTAAGGAGCGCTATCGTCGCCTCTACTTCTTTTTGGGCCTGGGCTATTTTTCGGTCACCGGAAAAGCGGTGGATACGACGACCGGACTTGAAGTCACCGAAAACCTAGGCTCGATTGCGGTGCGGTTTGGATTGGGCAACCGTTGGGTTTTCGGTAAGCGGTTCAACATGGGGTTACAGGGGGGCGGAATGTATTTAAGCAAGACCGAAGGCGAACAGTTAAACTTTGGCTTCAATCAAATTTCAGGGATGATTGGGCTGCAGTTTGGAATGTTGTTTTAAACCACCGGCCGCCGGTTCGCCGGTTAGAGCTTGGTCGCCACTAACGCCCGACGAATCATAAATTCTACTCCCCGCGCGGCATTGACCCAAGTGATCAGAACTTCGGGGTGAGCCCCACGATAGACCCGAAATACTTCATCAACGAAACCCTGCCCAATTTCTTTCACTCCCGAAAAATCGAGCACCACCCGCCGATACTTTTCTAAACCAAACAACAGACGCTTCGCCTGTGATCGCGACAACGTTCCGGTATGCTCGGACAGCTTCAGGCGAGATTCGTTTTTATCAAACTCGAACTCATCATTGCTAAACTTTGAGAACAGCTCGCCCAGTTTTTTCTTGGTGTTCCTAGAAATTAAGAACTCCACCAAGGTGCCCTTGAGCGGTCGCTTTTCCGAAACAAAAACATCTTTCTTTTGATTGTCGATAAGCGAATTCCATTCGTGACTTCGCAACGTAAATTTTTCAGCAATGCGTGAGGTAAAAAAAATACCTTCGCCAGAATGATTCTTAGGATCGGTGGTCTGTTTCCCCTTAAACAGATGTTCCATGGCGGTGAACTCGTCGTTTAGTTTGAAGGAACGCCTCACTTTATAGAAAATGCCCACTCCGTGATCACGAACGGTGAACGAAACATTTTTCTGATCTATTCTAAAGCTGATGAAGGCCTTGACTCCTCCCGAATGGTCGATGGCGTTGTTCAGCATCTCGGTGAAAGCGTAGGCCAAAATAGAACGGCAATTTTCGGTTACTTTCTCTTTTAACCCGATCCTCGCTTCAATTTCTCGGTAAACCCGATCTTCCTCCAACCCTTTTAGGTTTTTCACCAGGATCAGAGTGGTTTGCTTTGGTCGATTTACGCCACTTTTTGAAGCCCTGGTGTAAATGGCGCCACGGGTAGTCCCGGTACGCATCAACTTCCCGTCCTCAACCAGCCTTCTTAAGTGCGAAGCAATGGTCTGCCGGCTGATCGATAGTTTTTTTGCGATCGCGGAACTGGTCAGCGGGCCGGCCTGGGCAAGGGATAAAATTTTCTGCTTCGTGGTCACATTGGGAGCTTACCCGATTGTCGTTACTATATAAATATAATTGTAAGGGGGTTACTATTTTAGTTGTGTCAATTCGTATACTTAAAGGCACTCACCGGCAAGTCTACTGCAGCGAGAATTTTCGCACGGGCAACAAGCGCTGGCCGACGCGTTGCGCTAAAGAGCCGGTTTAATTGCCCACCTCACCTTGCCGATAAGGTAACGAGGGAAATTGTATGAAAAGTGTGAAAGCAAAAGTGGCGGGTAAATCGCCGGAGACAAAGAAAACGGCAGGCTCTGGGCCGGGCACCCGACCTGGGCTCAGGATGGCCCGTCCGTCAGATCAGGCCTTGGCGAAGATAACCTTTTCTTCTCCCGCCGAAATAGCCGCACTTTCCAGAGTGTCTCGCAACCTTTGCGAAGAGCTCGGAAAAGTGATGGGCATCGTCACCGGGGTTGTCGATTTTGGGGCCAACAGCGGAAACGGCGACATTGCCCTGGAAACCTCGGCCTCAGTTAGCATTTCTACCGATTACGCGCTCACCTTGACCCGCAATCTCACTTTCATCGAAGAGCTTCTAGCCGGCGAGGGGTTACAGCCACAAAAGTGCGATATGGCACAGCTGTTGATGGACACTTACACGCTCAATCAAAAGTACCTAACTCAACGCCAGACTTTTCCCAGTCTCGTCGTTGATAAAACCTGTACGGCGGTGGTCGACCCCAATGCGGTTCACCACGTCATCTGCACCCTCTTGATTCGCTCGGGAAAGCACATTCAGCCTGGCGGTAGCGTCACCCTTTCGATGAATCAGCGGGCAAACCACGATTTGGAAATCACCTACCACGAAACTATGAACCCCTATCCCGTAGACTCCAGAGACGCGGAGCTGGTAATTTGTAAAATGTTGATTGCGAGTCACGGTGGTGAATTCGAAGTGACGTCGGATGGGAATGATCGCAAATTTACCATTCTCTTTCCCGCCCCTAACGGGGAGCTGGCGTTTCATTTAGTAAATAAACGAAGGCACCGACGAGCGCGGGTAACCCTTCCGGTTGAGATAAAATTGGGCGGCCGCGCAGACTTAGTACACTCCCACAGCGTAAACTTGAGCGTGGGCGGAGTACTGGTTTTTTATGCCGAGGATCAATTTGAAGCCAGGCCCGTGCTGGGTGAAGTGGTAGCAATTGACATTCACTGCTCGCGCGACCGAGTGCTAAAAATTGCACGCGCCCGAGTGGTAACCTCATTAAGCCACGCCTTTGGCCTAGAATTTATAGATCTCGACGATAAGAGCCGCCGGATTCTCACCGGCATTGTGAAAAGTCGACCCTACTAAACGGAGTTCTTTAGGTTTTAATAAGGCTCTCTAGGATCATTATCGAGAGCCTGTTCAATATCGAGAGTCTCGCCGTCGAAAAAATCTACGATCTCTCGTTTCTTCTCCACAATTTCAAAGTCTCCCAGAAAGTAAGGCAAAACATTATCGAACGCCACTTCCACGGCGTGGGGAGTATCCGCCGCGTAGGCAAAACCCAATACAATTCTCTTGGGCTCATCACGGTAACCGCACTCGGTAATGGAAAAGCCGCGATTCTTGAGCTTCTGCGTTAGGCTCTGCACCACGTTACGCTTCTCGCGAAGAGACTGCGCCTGCCGCAGCAGCAGCGTTATCTGACCCACTCCCACCGAAAGTCGAACCACGGCCACCTCCTCAGGCAATTGTTTTGGTTGCCGCCCAATTTGGCAAGGCGCACCGTCGGAATTTGAGTTTTCCCCTTTGCCAGTAGGGCTGACCAGACCTATTCTCGGCGGCCTATGGAGTTGCGGCTTATTCTTTACGAAGACTTTCCGGCCCAGTCCTTCGTGCGCCTGCGTCTGCAAACGCCGGAGGGCATTAGGGCATTGTCGTTGCGCGGCTTTCTAGGCCTTGAGTGTCTATCGACCGCAGAAAAGAAATTTGAAAGCGCCCTCCCCTTTGCGGATCCAAGGGAACGCACGCGGCTTTCGAATACCCTTAGAGAATTGAATTCGGCTCTGCTGGAGAGCGAAGAAGAGCGTGATTTTTTTTTCTCCTGCCTCTCGCCTAAAAAGGCGGCCCTGCTGAAAGAACATTTGCCCGCTTACCTGGACACCACCGGCGACCTATGCCGCGCGCTAGCCTCATTGCCCACCAAGATTGCTGAACTGAGCGATGCCGCCGAAGTTTTTCTCGTGCCGCATGGCTCGACCCCCAGCCGGTTCATCGAAGAGTGCGCTCGCCAGTTTGCCTCGCACCTTCCCCAGTCGGTGCAGCTTTCGACTTGGAACGAAGCCCTTTTGACCGGCGAAGCACAAAAATCTCGTCGCCCGCTGATCGTAGAAGCCGCTTCGTCGTCTCTTTTTTTTCGACTATCCGATCGAGTGAAACGAGCCACCAAGCGAGGCGACGTAGCGATTGCTTTTTTCGGGAACGCGGCCGATCGCCAGGGACTCAAACTGGCGCTGGCACGCGCCGGTTTAGAACTAGACGAGAATTTAAATGACGACGGCAAAGAAAATGCCGCCGTGCCGACCCCGTGGCAAAAAATTCGGCAGGCCCGGCAAGTGCAGTGGCCGCGCCGACTCGGCATCGAGCGGCAGTGGCGTGAGCTTACCGAAACCGAGAGCGAACTTAAGGACTCGGTCGGCCCTCCTTCCCAAAGACTCAAAGACGCGGCTTTGATTTCAGAAGACGAGGCGACGGCGTTGGAGAGCGACTCTGCGCCACTGACGAGCGCAGCTGGCCAACGCGTCTGTTTGCTGCCCTTTCAGCCCTACCCTCCGTTAACGGCAACCACCGTACTTTATTTTTTTAATGATGCCGTGAGTCCTGCGCAGGCTATGCAGGTCGGCGATCGGTCGTTGCTTAGCCCTTGGGAAAAAGAACGGCTATGGGATAGCGGTTTTCCGGTTAGCGCCACGGCTCCGCTTTCTCTATCGGCGCTCATCACGCAGGCGACATCCCCTACCGGGCGGCGGGCACTCTTCTTCTGCCTCGGAAAAAATGCGATCGCTGAAACCAGACGGGCTAAGTTACGCCCGGTCAAAGACGCCACCTACTGGGGAAATTGGGCGGACACTACGTTTAAGGCCCCCTCAGTTTTTTCGGCCAGTCAGCTCTCCGCCTTCGAGGCCTGCCCCGCCAATTTCCTATTTTCGCGCCGACTAAAGCTACAGCCGCAAGAGAAGCTTTGGCAAAAAAGCGCATTGATCTACGGGGCAATTGCCCATTCAACTTTAGAGAAGTGGATCTTATTGCCCGAGCGCACTGGCCAGGCCGCGATTGCCCTTTTTAATGAACAGCTGGCCGAGAGATTTCCCACGCTACTGGATAACCACCCCTTGAGAATTTCGTTGAATGAAACGATTCGTGAACTCGCTAACGCCCTGCCGGAGCTCGAAAACCAAATGCTTGGGCTATTTGGAGTGCATGGAATTCTTGGTCTCGAAGTGCCATTTAGATACGATCGGTTAGGCGCCAGTTTTACCGGCCGCATTGACCGTGTAGATAGGCTGAGCGACGGCAGCTTGCTGGTTATCGATTACAAAACCGGCAACGTCGATTTTTCTCCCGATCACATTACCGACGGTCGAGATCATCAAGTGGCACTCTACGTGTGGGCGGCAGAAAAACAATTTTGCGCACCGGTGAGTGGGTTTCTGTATTACGATTTGAAGAAAAAAGAGCTGCGCCGCGGACTCATTAAAAAAGACCGACTCTCCGCCGAGGGGTTAAAAAAAATAACCCGCGGTCACGCCGTCGACGACTCGAAATGGAATGAATTATTGCAAGCCGGCGAAGCTCATTTAAGTGGGGTCTTAACCGAATTTGGCCTGGGCTTATGGCGTCCAAAGCCGGGACCGGTCTGCGATGGCTGTTCGTACCTGACCCTGTGCCGAAAGGGTAAGTTATGGCAGAGCTAACCTTTGAACAGCGCCAGGCGGTTGAGCGACCTCACGTCGGGTTGGTATTAATGGCCGGGGCGGGCAGCGGGAAGACCACCGTGCTGGTGGAGCGCTACCTACGAAGCCTCGCCGTTGGCATGGCGCCTTCCGAAATTTTGACCGTGACCTTTACTAACGCGGCCGCCGCCGAAATGCGCGATCGCATCGCTAAGCGCCTACGCGATCGCGGCGACTCCCGTCAGGCCGATCGAGTAGAAATGTCTTCGCAAATGGGCACGTTGCATTCGTTCTGTTTTAATCTGCTCAGCAGCGTGGCCGAGGCACAAGGATTGCCCGCCCCAACGGAGATTTTGACCGAGGAAAAGACCGCCCGAATCTTTGAGCAGCAGTACGCCAAACTTTTATTCTCGGGCGTAGCGCAGGAGAGTAAGGCTCTGCTTTCCAAATTTTCGCTGCCCGAGCTGCACAATCTGTTCTGGGCGGCCTTTCAAAAAAGGCACTTGCTAGAAACCTCTCTGGATAAATCCAGCCAAGACGGCGTTCCCTTCTTTGCTGAGTTTGGCCGCCTCTTTGACCTTCTAAACGAAGCCATGGCGCAAGCTACGGTGGCCCAAGGTTGCTATGGATTCGATGACCTGGAAGCCAAGGCGCTAAAGGTTCTGCGCGCCAACCGTGAGACGCCGCTAATGGCGCTGAAAATGATTTTGGTCGATGAGTTTCAAGACTTGAGCCCCAGCCAATGGAAGATAATTTCGGAGTTGGCCCAGGGCGATGGCAATAGACTGTTTTTAGTCGGAGACCCTAAGCAATCCATTTACGGCTTTCGCGGCGCCGACGTACGAATCTTTGACCAGGGCACGCGTTGTGTATTGGATGCGGGCGGCGAAACGGTTGAACTCACGTATAACTTTAGGAGCAGTCGCGAAATCGTAACCTACCTCAACCAGGTTTCGCCGCCTCTTTTCGACGGCACCGGGGTGCCATTTACCAGTATGGAAAGTGGACGCAACGACGAGCCCATGGGGTCCCAAGCCCGAACCCTTTTCTTTTGTGAAAAACAATTGAAGGAAGAGGATCTCTTGGCCGAAGAGGTGGGCGCGCAAATTGCCGACGGTGTTCCCACCGATGAGATCGCCATTTTATTTCGCGCTTCGCTTCGGATCGGCGCTTTTTCTGACGCTCTAAAACTGAGGGGCATTGCGGTGCGCACGACCCAAGCCATCTCGGCGCTAAGGTGCCCAGCGATCGTCGACACCATGGCTTACTTCAAATTTTTGACCAATCCTCACGATGATATGACGTGCGCCGAATTTTTGCGATCTTCTTACGTGGCCCTGAATGAAAGCGATTTAGAAGCCATCACCTTGGGCGCAGGCGAGAGTCTGTTTCTAGCTTGGGCTAGTGCCAAACCAGAATCGATTCGCTGGGTAGTGCGTCTTTTTAGCGAGGGGCACGTCGGGGTGGAGAAGGCGCTCACCGCGCTATTCTCACAAAGTAAATATTGGCCGACTGAAGAGGCTTTTTGGAGCTGGGTAGGCGAACTTCCGACCCAAGCCCGATTAGACGAAGTGGTGGAGGGGTGGGAATCGCTAAAGCGTTTAGACTTGACGCCAAGATTCGCACCGGGCTCGAGCCAAACGGGCGTAACGCTTACTACGGTTCACGGCGCCAAAGGGCTCGAGTACCAAAGCGTTTATCTGGTGGATTTAGCGCGCAGCAGTCCACCCGCCTTTGCGATGATAAGGTCCGATGAAAATTCGGTGGGTTTTCGTTTTCGCGGGGAAAAAGAAAAGGTGAGCTCACCCGAATTCGAACGCCTGGCGGATATTGCCAAAGCGCGCGAAGCCCAAGAATCGAAACGTCTTTTGTACGTGGCGCTAACGCGCGCCAAAAACCAACTTACCCTTCTACTGCCGAAAGATAAGAAGCTGCCGAAAGGTTCTTGGGGCGAATTGATTTCGAATCTGAAGTAAGGGCCCCAGTGAGAGCACCGAAGGCCCCTACTCCAGATTACTTGGGTTGGGAGAAAACTTTTTTTAGATACCGACGCGAAGGTTGGCCATAAAGCGGAAGTAGGACACCTTCATCACGTTGCCCTCGGGGTAAGCCGACAGCGGATCAAAGGCGGTCGGCGTATTGAGCAACGGTTGGCTAAAACTGGCGCGAGCGCCAATTGCCAGATTGCGGGCCAATTCAAAGTCGGCTCCAGCCACCGCCGTGGAAGCCCCTACCCACCGCGAAAACGGCGATCGCCGTCCAGAAACGGCCTGCCCTTCGAAGTAGAGTGCGTCAATTCCCCCACCCACGTAGGGACGTAACCAGCCATCGGCGAAGTAGATCTTGGCCAAGGCGCTGCCGGTGTACAGACTAAAATTGTGGTAGGCCAAGATACCGGTGGCGAACTGTTGATATCGCAAATCGTAGTCACCGAAGCTGCCCTCAATTGCGATGCCTAGCCAAGAAGCGGCTGGAACTTCAACCCCGACGCCCACAATGTAAGAGTTGCTCACCACGTCTTTCCAACCGTCGTTGTGCAGTGACGTGCCGATCATGGGGTAGAGCGCAAAGTTGGCGCTCGAGACCTCTTGACGGTGCTTGGTGCCCAACACCGAAGCGGCGTCGGCCATCTCGTATGATTCGGTCGTAGTCATAGCGACCTTAATCTCTTTTTCGGGGGTAATGATGGCGGCCTGCTCGGTGGAGGTAGCGATCAATTTAAGGTCTCCCTCTTTTGGTATTTCGGCGCCAAGAACAAATTGGGCCTTCAATACAAAACATAAAACCAAAATTGCCAGGCTTCTCCACATAAGACCCCCAAATAGAGGCTAGCAACGGGCGCCCATTTTTGGCCACCGCCGCAACCTCACCAAATTTCTTTCAAAGTGTGGAATCCCCTTTTGCGAGAGGCGTGCCAGCTCACCAAATCTGTCTAAGTCACCGTAATGGTGGGATTAACGGCGAATTGCGGTGACTAACTATTAGTGGCCCGGTGCCTAATCTTTAGACAGTACCGCGACTCTTTCTGAATTTACGGTGAGATCTTATAGGGTTTAGCGCAGTGTCTAAACTTTACACACACTGTACAGACTTTAGACAGTTGGTTGGTTGCTTCCCCTATAATTTTGGAATCATTTTGACGATTGGTGGAACGGGGGCGCTGCGGGGCGTGGTTGCTCTCACGCTGTTCGTGATGGTTGGGCGGCTCTTCCACCCGGGTGTGGTTCGGACGTGCAGAGCAAGGCCGGGCGTTGGCGGCGTGACTAGTCTTTACTTCACTCGCTTTGCCTTTTGGTCTTAATCGCTACGACCTCACTTCGGGGCTCGTGCTATTTAGGCGGACTCAGCAATCGAACTAAAGGCAAAGTGTTCCACGCGTTCTCGGAGCTTTTTTTAAGTTTTTCTTTCCGGGAAAAATGAAGAAAAAAAACCAAAGCCAGAAACTTTCCTCAGAGCGTGTCTCAAAACCTTATGTAGAACCGCGTTCCTGTCATTGCGAGCCTGCGTAGCAGGCGCGGCAACCTTTGGCCTGCTTGGTTTTGTCGACGTCCCTCTTCACTCGGAGTGAAAGGGTTGCTTCAGCCGCACTGCGTGCGCAATGACGGCGAAATACCACTTTTGAGACACTCTCTAAGGAGGCTCGCCACGCTCCCCACACATCGCAATCTCCACGAAGGCGCAACCTCGAACATAGGTAACACTATTTGACGCCTTTTCCTGTGAAATCGAGTCTTGAATTTCTCTGTGCGATGCACTGGATCAACCCCGGGATAAAAACTGCTTAACGTCGCGCCGCAACTGCCCGAAGCACTCGGAGAACGATTGCCCACCTGAGCCGAAGTCACGGCCCCGGTCGCGCCGCCCACGATCACTCCAAAGCCCGAGTTCAGGCGAAAATTTTTCTAGCCGATTTTTGCCGGACACCGCCGATATTGAATGAGCACCCTAAGCGCTGGAAATAGTGGAGAAAGGTTTGCTAAGTCCGAAACTGGTGTTTTGCCGTTAAGGCCGAGCCGTTAAGCGGTAGTAGAAATGCGCTAGAGGTTTCGGGTATAGTGCGACGCTTCATGGATACGAACGACAACCAACCAGAATTTAAACTTCCCGGACAGCCAGTAGCCAAGCCAAAAGAGCAGCGCTACGGGGGTGGCAAGCCGCAAGACAAAACTCGCCGGGGCAGTAAGCCCTTTAGATTGTGGGA
>JAYSWN010000014.1:0-6153 GCA_043718025.1 Pseudomonadota bacterium | reverse complement strand
GGCGCTCACAATTTCGGTACCGCGTGCGGTCATGCTTAGGTCTCTTCTTTAAGGCCCATCAGGTTCAAAATCTCGCCACAAGGGCGATTTGGAGTCTTCTGGTGCGACAGTTTGAGACCGTCGGTGTACCCCTTTGAACGCGCATTCTCAAGCACTGCTTTTATCTCCGTCCGATCTAACGATTGCTTCACGAACAGCGCATGGGTAAGCATTCGAATTTCTGGCCAGCGCTCTTTTACCCGGATAACCGCCGCGCGATAGCCTTCGTCAATAAGCCTATCGATTTCGGCGTTGGTTTCGGGTGCCTCCAGATCTACCTCCAGCCCTTTTTCATCTCCCTTTAAGCCGTTGTCCTTCATGGGCAAGCGTAAGGCCGCGTCAGTTAAGCCGTAGCGGGTGATGCATTTGGCCGCCGCTTCGCGGGCCATTCTCAAGTCGGATGACCAGCCGGCATCGGGCTCGTAGCCCGCGAACCCTTCGGTAATCCGCGCCGCAAATAATCTGGCCAAGTGCGCGATGGCGCTCGCCCTCGTCACGCTTCCCACCCCGGGGATATTGATTGGACGGGCGTATCCGCCGTAGCCCCCTTTTCCGACGATCGTTACGTAGTCATCTTCTTGTCCGGTAAGGAGGGGGTCGTTTCCAACCACATGACCTGCTTCATGGTAGGCAACCTGGAGCAATGAACGTTTGCTGGGCAAACGCCGCTCGGGTGCCATGTCGGTAACCTCTCGTTCGTGAGAGGCCACGGTATCACCAGTTGCGTTCTTTAAGGTGACGTGAAGAACCACTTTGCGATCCGCCGGTCTGTCCCCCGTATAATAATTTAGGCCCTCGTAATTATCGTTTAATACGAATTTCACTTTTCCGGCGCGTAAGATTTCGGTTCCCGCTTCGCCGTGTTTTTCGTATACTTCGCGAACTAATTTTCCGAAGGCCGCCTTCATCTCTTCTTCGATAAAATCACGAATCGCGCGCGCGCCCTGCTCGTGGCTGAAAAAGGCTTCGCCGGCAGCCGCCAAGAACTTATCGTCCATGTCGACGTTTAAGGGATAGCGCCTCTGCAGCTTCTCGATCACGCCGGTAAAAAATTTGTTGGCGATGTTTTTACGATCTTCGGCGAGTAAAGGTTTGAATAAGATCAAATGACCCTGCAATCGGCCAATGAGCGCCTCGGGCCAACCGTGTTTGCGAAGCAAGTTGCGCATAAACTCTTGGCTGCGGCTGCGTTTATAAATGGCCATGCGAAGATCATCCGCCGGCGCATCTTCCATCAGCTCTTGCCCCTCGTTCGAACTGAACAACACAATGAACTTACTGGTGTCGTATGTTTTGCCAAAGGCGTTGGTCCATTTTCCTTCTAGAATTGAATAAAGGATGCGGAAAATAGCATTGCGCACCGCCGGGCTTCCGGCGCCCACATTACCCATCTCTTCAAAGTGAAGAACTCCACCTTCGGGGTACATCTGCAAAAACTGTTCGAACTCTCCCGCACTTTCCGAACCACTTCGGCCGCGCGCGACACCCGTGAAATTATCCACGTCGTCCATGTTTTTGATGTTGCCCATCTGAAACGATTTGCATCGCGCACGATGGCCAAATTCCACTTCGGCGGTCACTTCGGCGAGCTCCGATTTTCCGGTGGCCGTGGAGCCTAAGAAAGCGGCCACCGCCGGACGACTGTTGTCAGGATCGATGTAGCGCTGGGTGGCGATGGCATCGGCCACCAATTCCACGGCGTAGTCTTGACCAAAAACCTTTCCCCCTAGGCGAAGGGGAAGGGTGGCCAGCTTTTCTCGCACTTTGGGATCTTCCAATAAAATGATCGAACGGGGCACGAAACTCATCGGAATCACGGCCGTGGCGCTGCCGCCCGAAACACTGATTGCCGGTTTTACCGCGTCGCCGCTCATACGGATCACCACTTTTTTCTCGCCTTCGCCGGCAAGTCCAGGTTTCACTTGCGCCAACGAGCCGCGAAGTAAATTCTCCATTACTCGCATCGGTTCGCGCGCGCCGTTTTCGGGAACATACTGGTGCAAGGCAATGGCATTTAGTACTGCGTCATCCACATCGAATTTTACGTTCAGCTCTTTTTCTAAGTCGGCGATGCTGATCTGCCGCAGAATCTTAACCATGCCTTCCTCACTAGGAGGAAGCATGAAGAAGGCGGCGTCTAAGCGCTGAAGATTGGCCGGGGTGAGAAGATTGGCCGTTTCGTAACGTTTGTCTGGTTCGGGCTGAAGAAAAAGGTTTTTTACCTCATCGTAAGTGGCCTTGTCGCGACGAGCGACCTGTTCGGCCCGGGTCAGCTTGGCATCACGCGGAAAAAAGAGTTTGTCGCCCTTATTCGAAGTTAATCCGATAATCGAAGTGCCGACGTAAAATTCGTTCCCCTGATTGTCGGTCAGCTTGCCCGTGTCCATCATTTCCATAATGGCGTTCGCGAGTTCTTTGCTAGCCTTTTCGAATTCGTTAAAAATAATGCCGTTAAAATTTTTACCATTTCCGTTCAAGAATGCGGGCAGTACCCCCAGTCTTTCAGAACCGAGGTAACCGGGCCAGGAGCCAAGCAGCGCGGTGAGTGCTTCTTTATCGAGGTATTTGTTACAATCGATTTCCAAAATTCGGCGATCATCGCGGAAGAACTTTTTAAAGGCCACCTTAAGAAGGTGGGTTTTTCCGCTGCCGGTAGACCCAAGAAAGAGGCCCGTGCGGTGTCGCGTTTTGGCGTTGGGAGATTGAATGTCGCGAAACGAATTTACCAACCAGTCTACTACCGCGGGCTGGTCTACAATTTCCTCATTGAGTTCGGCTCGTAGCTTCTCGATAGCGGCCAAAAACTCAACCTCGTTGTCAGGGTCAAAGGAAAGGCCTAGCGCATCTTTTACATAGGCGCGTGCGCCTTTCTGATCAATGAGCACTTTGCCTTCGCCAGCTTTGCGGCTGGCGCGGATAGCCATGTCTTCGAGTAAGCGGCGTGGCCCTTCGGGAAAGCCAAGTTGGGGATAAAGCTGCCGCGCGCGCCCCACCGCCACATCCACCGCTTCGGGGGTGAACTCGGCCGGGCCGGCGCTACTACGATAGAGTTTAGCCAGTTCCGGAATGACAATTGTATTTAGAATCTTCCGCGTGTCCGCAACATTTGTGCCCAGCAGGCGAATGATCTCAAAGTCTTTGGCAAGTTCCGGTTCTTTTTTGGTTAATAAATTCAAGTGAAACGAGTTGGTAATGCCTACCACGAGTAAACTTGGATTTTCGACCATCTGCGAGTGATAAGCGGCGAATTGCTCTTCGGTAAAAGCGCCCAGCTGATTCACAAACGTGATGATGGGGCGGCCCAACCTCTGTTCGGCCGTGCGTACTCCGGCAAAAAAGGTGGCTGGTCCGCCGGCCCTAATAATGAGCTTCGCCGATGTTTCAACCACTACCGCATTGTGGAATAACTTGTAGGCGCGGGTGCCCGGGCTGAATTTTGATTTAGTTAGGGCTTGCGCCACCAGGGGGCCCATCGAACGGCGACCAATTCCCATGTCGCCAACCAGAATCGGACGGTTGCCCGCGGTACGGGTGAGAATCTGTAAAATCTTTTCAATCTCAGTCTCACGGCCAATAAATTTTTCCGATTCCCCAAAGTGGGAGTCACGGGCTAAATCGTCGTTGTAGACTTTGCGTACCGCCGATAGGAAATAAGCCAGCGGGTCATCCTGGTCCTTTTTTTCAATTTGTTTAAATATCTTTGCCGGCTCAGCAACCGTGTTTCCGCGGCGATCTAGGCGCGTTTGCCTGCCCTCTTTCCAGACGATACGATCTTCACCGATGGTTCGGATAACCGGATGGTCAGAGCCATAGACGATCATGGTGCCGCGAATCACCGGCGGCGCTTCGAAGCTGGTTTTAATCTCAGCTTTATTGGCCATGCTGACGCCTTGGGGCCAAGGTACCGGCATAAAATCAATGGTCAGCTTGGCCGCGTCCGGATCGCCCCGAAAATGTAGCCAGCCGAAGGTGCCTTCGTGGGTCACGGCGCCAAGAAAGTGGTGTTCGCCAGTTGAGGCTAGCAAAATCCGTTTCACGCTGCCCTGGGTTACGGAATTCAGGGGGATGGACGTGTTAGTAAAGTTTTTGCCCCACTCTTTGGGCTGGCGAACGTAGTGCAGCATTTCGCCGTTTTCACTCAAGTAGAAAGCGCCCTCGCCATTGGGATTGGGTACGAGCACGGTGCCGGTGGGCACTTCCGCGTTGTATTCAAGTTCGTCTGAAGTGACGGTGAAGTTATGTTGGAGACTGTGAAAAACATAGCCACCGCCATCGGTTTCGCACCATAAATCACCCGCATGATCGCGCAGAACTCGAACGTAGTTCAGTTCATTGCCCAGCGGCGGAAGGGGCATGGCGCTTTCCGGCTCAGCGGTTCCCGCCGACTTCATCATCGCGGTTTGCTGCTTATTTTTAAAAACTTGGGTAGTTCCGTGAAGCGTTCGGGCGAAACCCGCCTTGCTTTCAAAATACTTGGTACCAAGGTGGTTCGGGTCGGCGGCGACCCAGATCAGGCCGCCGGTGGTCAGAATGATGCCACCGTTACTTTTAGCCTCTTGAATGGCGAGCTTGTAGACCTTCTTTACGGGAGTGACTAAGACCGTCAGCTCTTCCCCAAAAGCAAAAGACGCAAGAATCCCCAATAGTAGAACTAACTTACCCATCCCCTATACCCCACTTTCAACCCTGTGCGTCTTAACGCTTAACGCGTTCGGTCTAGTGGTTCAAGAATTGTTTAAAAAAAATTAAACACCGCGCTAAGCCCTTAACCATGTCAAAAATACGGCACTCGTCTGTTAAGGGAACCTCGCCCGTTCCCGATCCGTAAGGAGGGTTTCTCGTAAACTAAAAGTCACACCTTTCTTTCTGAAAGTGCTCTGGAGTTGCATGAAAACCACGCTTCAACTTTTAGCGGGACTTTGTCTGTTTGTGTCCTGTCACCAAGGCGTGGAGGTTGGTGAAAACGGCGTAGGAAGTTGGAATAAACCCCGGTGGATTTCCGACGCCCTAAAGGCGGTAGGGTCGGGCCGTTGGCCGCGGGTCAAAGCGCTTAGTTATTGGCACGAGCGGTGGAAAAATCATGACGGAACTTACTCGGATTTGCGGATCGATTCGTCGACAAAATCAAAGTCGGCCTACCAGGAAGGGGTTAAACACCCGGGTTTTATTTCGGAGCCTCAATACCTGCTTTGGGGCGGCATGCTTCGACTCGATAGTCCCGAAAAAGGGATTTATCTCGGCGCTTTTCCTGGCTTCGGATCCACCGAAGACGTCGTGACCGAAAGTACGTTGCGCGATTTTGAAAAAATGGCTGGCCACGCCGTTACGTGGGCCTATTTTTCGGACAATTGGTATCATTCGATTCAATTTCCCTCGGTAAGCGTCGCAAAAATCAAAGCGGCCGGCCGAATGCCATTCATTCGCATGATGATGCGAAGTGAAGACAACCAACTACCCGATTCCAAGTACCGTCTTCAGCAAATAGTCGACGGAAAGTTTGACCCTGAGTTGCACAAATGGGCGCAAGAGGCGAAGTTAACCCAGCTCCCCATCATGGTGGAATTCGGCACCGAGGTGAATGGCGATTGGTTTCCGTGGAACGGCCGTTGGAATGGCGAGGCGCAAGGGGCCGAAAGATTTAAAGCCTCTTTTCGTCGCATCGTCGATATTTTTAGAGAAGAAGAGGCTTACAACGTCACCTGGGCTTTCCACGTCGATGCAAATTCAAGCCCCAATGCGCCTTGGAATTCCATTGCCGCCTACTACCCTGGCGACGATTACGTGGACTGGATTGGCTTGAGTGTATACGGCCCGCAAAGGCCAACGGAGTCGGCGGGTAACTCTTTCGCGTCGAAGCTCGATTTGGTCTACCCCCAAATCACCGCCCTCTCTGACGGCAAACCTATCGCAATATTAGAGTGGGGCATTGCGGAACCCTCGTCCCATTTCCCCACCGACGACGATCGCCGAAGCGTCGTCTTAAAGTGAGTCATCGTATAGTTAGCGACTTACTTTAGTGCCGTAAAAATACGGTGAACGTCGTCATTGTCATCGAGCTCGGTTAAGAAATCATCGATCTCTTTGCGGGCCTCCCCCTCCACCGCCATCGGATCT
>JAYSWN010000130.1:0-26546 GCA_043718025.1 Pseudomonadota bacterium | reverse complement strand
AAAAGGATCCGCTTGGCTCAGAGCAAATAGCCCCACTGCGAACGCGATGGTGGCGCGTTCGGTCACCGCGGCGTTCGGTCGAAGTTTTTGAATCAGCCACAGAACAACCCCAAAGGCGAAGAGGCCGAGAAAAAACCAGATCAGAAAAGGGCCAATCGGTGCGAACGTGCTTTTGACGATGATTAAAAATAGAGCGCCAAAAAATCCCACCCCCAGAAAACTAGGCGCGGTTATTTTCTCGCCGGCCAAGCCGGCGAAGTTTTTTGCCCCCGCTATCACCAGCAATATCAATGCGGGGCTGGCTACCGCCAGATAGCGGTTTGAGTACCTCATCCACTCCCAAGCGTCGCCGCCCACATAAATACTGTAGAGGCTTTGTCCCGATAGTAAGGCCAGGGGCAAAGCAGCCTTGCGCCAGTGCCGCAGAGAAAAAATTGCGGGAAGCAGCAACGGCCACCAGTGAAATGAAAAGAGTGAGTAGAAGGCATAGCCGCCAGTCGCCAGCCGGTCGACAAGCGAGAGCCCCTGCATCTTTAAAAAATAGGTGTTGGGTAGCCATTCGCCGTAATAGGCTTTTCTCATTAGCAGATGGAGAATCGCCGGTAGCGCCAAACTCAGAGTCAGAACGGCAAGGGTCCAAGCTCGTTTGCGCTCGGGAGCTAAAAATGAAGTGAAACTGGCAATGATCGCGCAAGCAATGGTTGCGTCGTCGCGCACTAAGGGAAGAAGCGCCAAACTCAAGACCAGCCATTTCAGAGCGCTTAAGGTAACCGTTTTTAATGAGGTCACCCGTAAAGACTGCCACAGGGCCAACGACATCAGCATCGTTACCATTCCCACTTCCATGCCCCGCAAAGACCAATAAACCAATGGATAGTAGAAAAGGGTCATGCCCACCGCGGCGGCTCTAGCCATTTGGTCTTGGGCAGAATTGAAAGGGAAAAGAAGTTGAGCCGCTTTCAGGATAAAGTACCCGTTTAGCAGGAGCGCGCCGGCGCTCGAGGTAAGCACGAACAGCGAAACCAAATTTGGAGTCAGGCCTAAGCCGTGCAGGCACGCCATCCAAACCGTCCACAGAAAGTTGGTGTAACCCTCAACGGCGGGTTCGCCCGCATTCCAACGAAGCCCTTGGCCCTCGGCAAAGTTCTTAGCGTAGCGTAGGGAGATCATGGCATCGTCGAACAATGAAAACGTTAGCCCTCCCTCAATATAGAAATGATTTCGCCAGATAAACAGGCCGTAGAAAATAGCGGCCATGAAAAAGATGAGGCCGGTTTTCATCGAGGGTTTGGACAAGGTGATCATTAATTTTTCGGATGATTTATGCGGATAGAACTACGCTTCGGTTTCAGAAAACGAATTTGGCGTTCGACCGAGCTGAATCAGCCCCAGAAAGAAGCTCGACGAAATAATTTGGCACCCCAACGCCAAACAAAGCACCGAAGGAATTACGGCGCGTAAAACCGAAGAATCTGCAAGCGCGCCGTAGGCTGCCGCGCGCCAAGTGAGTACCGTGGAGATTGATCCCAATAAACCTGCTCCAAGTATGAACAATCCAAGCAGCATCCCCTTTTCTAACTTAGTCTCCCTTAACCAAGAGGCCAGCTTGGTGGTGGGCAGCAACCCTTCGGTCACCGCAAAGGTTTCGCTGAAAAGCGCCAGACTTGCCACTTGCATGCCAACGAGGATGCCGCCGGCGGCGTAGAGCAGAGTGTGAACATCTAGATTCACTCCCCAAATAGCTTGGGCGCCGGGCAATAGCCACGCCATGATGGCCGCGCTGACGGAGGCCAGGGCTACGCCGGGATAGAGAAAGAGCCAGCGCGGGCTGTACAATAATAGAAAACGCAAGTGACGCCAGCCATCGCGCCAGGTGCGCAGATGGGGCGGCCGGCTGCGGCCATCGGGCGAGAGCACGGTAGGCACTTCGCCCGTGCGCATGTTGAGCAGCGAAGCTTTTACCACCATTTCACTTGCGAACTCCATGCCGGTGGTGCGAAGCCCCATGCGCAGCGCCGATTCCTTTTTAAGGCCGCGCAGGCCGCAATGAAAATCGCCGCAGGGGCTTTTAAAGAAAAGACGCCCCACCCAGGTCAGAACAGGGTTGCCCAGGTAACGGTGGAGAAAGGGCATGGCCCCCGGCTTAATGCCGCCGCGAAATCGATTGCCCATTACCAAGTCGTCACCCGATCTTAACTTTTCTAAAAAAAGTTCAAGGTGCGAAAAATCGTAGCTGTCGTCGGCATCGCCGATCACCACAAATTTTCCGCGGGCGGCTTGAATGCCACCCAAGATGGCGCTTCCGTATCCACGCTGAGAAATGTTCACCACTCTCGCGCCGGCTCCCTGGGCCAAAGATTGCGATCCATCGGTACTGCCATTGTCGGCAACGATCACTTCGCCACTGACGCCGTTCGTCCTTAAAAAGTGGTTAGCTTTGTTCACGCAGACGACAAGCGTTTCGGCTTCGTTCAAACAAGGCATCACGATCGAAAGTTCTAGTTCACTGGTTTGAGAATGGGGGACTGCATTTTGGTGTTGTCGCATGGGTCTAACCGTTTCTTTTTTTAAAACCGTTTTCCGGTAAAGTGTCTAAGGCACGCCCAGGTCATGCCAAGGCCTACCACGAGCGTGTCGAGCGGCTGAAACACTGTCGCCACCAAGCCAAAACCTAGGCCCCGCGTCTGAAATAAAAAGAGCAGCCAGGGCGCGATCAATAGATAGTAGAGAAGCGACAGCAGTGCCGAGCCGTAAAGCATTTCAACGTAGAAAGTGGCCGAGAGCAGAAAAACAGCGGCAAGCGCCAAGATCGGTACCGAGATCTGAAAGGCAAAGGGCACGCTGGTGAAGAATTTTTGACCAGACTTGCGGAAACGCAAAAGGGTGAGCGCCTGGGCCCGTTGAAAATCGGTGCGCAGCACTCCGCCCAGCGAATAGTGCTTATGGTGACTCACCGTTAGGGTCGGGTCGATGCGAATCAAAAAGCCTTTTTGCCAGACCTGCTGACCAAAGTCGGTGTCTTCAACGCTAGCCCCTAGGTAGTTTTCATTAAATCCACCCACCTCGACGAAGACGCTTTTGCGAATCGCCGCCACGCTGGTGTAAAAGAGGCCCACTCGTTCAGGTGGGCATTTTAAGTACGAAAAGCGCATCCAAAGATTTTTTAGGTTGCTGGCAAAATCGGAGTAAGGAATCTGTTCGTCGAGTACGCCAACCACCCCGGCCACTTGTTCTTCCGTGAAATGCGATCTCAGTTGAGAAATGGCGTTTTTGGGAATCACGACGTCATCATCGGTGAAGAAAATAATTTCTCCCGTCGCCTGCCCGGCTCCAAAGTTCCGCGCCTTGGCCGCACCGCCATTTTTTTCTAGCGAAAAGACGGAGGCGCCAAAAGAGCGAGCCACTTCGGCCGAGCCATCTTGCGACGCATCATCCACCACAATGATTTCATCACCGGGGCCAAGGGCACGACGGATCGCGTCGAGGCAATTGCCCAACCGTTTTGAACCGTTATGAGTTGGAATGACGACTGAAATACGAGGACCGGGCATAAACCCCCAAGCCCTTAAATTGTATCATCGTTGCCAAAAAAAAAGCCCCCGGGTTCAAATCAACCCGGGGGCCCTTAAACGACTAAATTTCTAACTTTTTACAACGCGTGGGCCGGATGAGATCCGATCGTCATGTTGTACTGCGCCATAAATGTCCAAAGTCCAGGACCAGAACCAGGCTGCTGAAAGCCGCCTTGAAAGCGGAGGGTGGAACTTGGCCCCACGACCCAAGCTACCATCACGTTTTCGGCGAGGGTTGAGGTAACGGCTCCGGTATCGCGCGTAATGAAGTCAAACCGCAATCCCGCCCAGAACTTAGGAGCAAAGCGGAACATGGGGTTGGAGTAAAAACCGGTAGTTCCGGAATTAAGTCCCCCCCCGAACCCTGTGCCAGTCGTGCGGCCAGCGGTCGTGTGAATCATTTCGTTAAACCAGGCGAACCCAAAGCCGCCGGGCAACGCGTATTTAAGGCTCATATCAACTCCAAGGTACGCACTATCCCGGGTGGTCGAATTACGCCCCAAAGATCCGGAAACGCCAAAGCCAAAGTTGGTCTCTTGGCTCAGAGAAAATTCATGTTCCATTCGGAAGACACCAACCACGTCGCTATCCGAGGGGGCTGAGTAAGGGCCGGCAATGTTGCCGCTTAGCAGCGCCACGTCGATATCAAAGAACCAGGTGGTGGGAATTAACAGTTCCATCGACACGCCCGCCGATCGAAATCCGTTGGCGCCGAACAGCTCATTCACGATCAAAGGCTGATCGATCATGGGCTGAGCATGCGGGTAGATACGATTGTTTTTGCCAAAGTTGGCCAAAAACTGGCCAGCTTTAAAACTGACTACCGGCAACGAAATGGTTTTAGCGAACGCTTCGCGAATGAGGCTCGTTGTCGTTAAGCCAAAATCCTGACTGCTCGTGGTGTTGGCAAAATTACCCAACGTCACGGTGCCCGCGAAGGTTCCGTCGAGCTCGCCCGACATCTGCACGGCCAAGTCTTGAACGCTAGCGCCGTTAGTGATTGCGGCGCCGGTATCTAAACGAGTTCCGGCACGGCCAACGCGGCCCAATAAAAGGGTGTGAACACTGATCGCCGGGTTTTTTGCGGGTTCAGGCGTAAAGCCGGCATCGAAAATTTTAGTGGTGCGAACGGCCGGTAGAGCGTTTGTTTTACGTTCGGCCGAACTTGAACTGCTATCTGCGGCAAAAACCGAAGAGGTCAGCAACGCTAGGCTTAGAAAAAAGTGCTGTGGTCGAATAGGCATTGAAAGATCCCTCAATTATAAAATTGCAGAGAGAGTTAATCGTAAAATTAAGGGGTTTCAATCAAATAGTTAAAGCGGTGCGTGCAGCGACATCCAGACCCAGGCAGACTGTAGGGTCTTGAAACAAAAATTTGGCGCCGGCGCCAATGGGTAGTGCCGTCGTCGAAGTTCCCCCACTGGACCAAGGTAAGCGTACGGCCAGGTTGCACTAACCCATTCGACAAACTCTTTCTCGATTGGATCAAGCTGTGCTTTTTGATTGAGTCGTCCTAAGGCGTCCCTATTTCCCCGCATAGAGCCATAGAGAGGAAAAAAGCCGATGGACTGGCAAACGCCTCGAAAGCGCCCAACGTCGGCTTGAAAGCGCAGTACGGTGTGGGCCAGCGCCGAATTTGCTTCGAAACGAGGATCAGCGGCGTATCGTCTTAATTCGTCTTCGGCCAAGCGGGACAGCGGTTTTGTAAAGAAGCTTCGTAGAATACGGCGCTGGGTCACTAAAAAAGAGTGCGGATGAATTCCCAATTGAATGAACTCATGGGCCGGCTCGGTGAAATAAAGGGGGTCGTACGGCTTTGCCTTTAGCGCTGAGTCTCTGCGGTAAACGCGCATGCGAAATTTTTCGGATCCGAAGTATCCGGCTTCGACCACTTTTTGTTCCTGCATCACCGTGGGATAAGTTTTTGAAAATCCATTTCGGCTAAGTAAAATGTTCTGCGTTAAATAGATCGCGGAGTGAATTCCGGTTCCGCTGCTACTTTCATAAATCAGTACATCGCCCCATTCCGGGGGGGACTCTTTTTCAACCCCGACAAATCCCTCTTCTTTCAGGGCGCCGGTTAAGCTCTCCACATCGGCAACCACTTCTACTTCGGGGGTAAGTAACGAAAAGGCCTTGGTTAAACCAAAACAGTTGGGGCCGTAACCATCGAAGTAACGACTTACCCAACGGCGAACCACCTCGGGTAAGAGCTCTTGCAGGGGAATTTGCACTTCGTGTTCGGGCCGCTGGTGGCGCTTGATGTCAGCTTCGAGGGCCGCCGCGTAGGTGCCCGAAGGGCTGAGCTGGGCCGCTATTTCATTAGGTCTGTCATTGGCGCTAACGACTAGGCTGACTTCCAAGCCTATCCGCAAAAGTGACGAAGGCCGTAGTTTAGCCGCCAAAAAGTCTGAACGAATCTTGGCCGGAAGACTTTTCCAAGAGTAAGGTGTGATGACGGCAAAAGTTTTATTTGCAAGTGTCATCAGAGAATTGTTTAACCGTGTAAATTCTTGCGGCGAGAGATGAAGTTTTTCTCTTTGCAAAAAGGCTGCGGGCCCTTCGTCACTCGCCACTTCAACGGTGGCGTAGTTATTCGATTTCACCTCGCTGCGCTCGTAGTTAAAATAACGCTGACTGAGAGTTTGGGGAATTTGATCGCGAAGCCACGGCGTCAGGATCAAAAGGTGGCGTGCACGGTAGGTGTGCTGCCAGCCAAAGCGCATGATCTGTTCTTCGGTTAGGCTTCGGTGCGAGGCTAACAATTGCTGTTGGAGTAAGAACGGAATCTCCGAACTACGAAAGATGTCTTCGGCATCAGATTCATTACGAAATGCCCAGATCTCTTGCCCCTCGGGTGTGGAGACCCAAAAATTTTCTAACCACTGTTTTAGTTGCTCTTCGTCGGGTTGAATTTGTCGCGACTGCACCACCAAACGAAGGGGGGCGGCAACAGCGTAAGGGGCCCCGAAAATAGCGAGGGCTACGGATAAAAATAAGACAAAGGCCAATTTCATGAGCTGGCCGTAGCTAACATTATTGGCTTCGGCGGATCAACGATTAGCTGGAACTGCCTAGAATCTTTATCCTTTATTTGGCAGCCAGTGCCGCGGGTTGGCCCATTTCACCGAGCTGTCCGCCGCACGAAAACTTATGCCGATAGAGCTCTTGGGGAGTGAATTGATAAGACAACCCACTCTCTACGTGCTGCACCACGATGAAGTCTTGGCCATCGATTCTGCGTATGTGATCAAGGATGAGTGAAAGGTGAGTTGTGGGTAGACCTTTGTCCATCGAACGAGAGATAGCGCCCTTTGTGAAATCAGAAGTGACCGCACTCAGCCCGCGCGTTCCGTGCGCCATTGAGGCCGCCGTGTTGGCGATGAATTTGATCAGTTGCGGAGAAACCACCACTTCGATGGCGTTATTTTTATTTAGGTCTTCGATAAGTCCCGGGAGCCAAGTGCCGATTACGGCCGGAAAATCTGCCACCACCATCGGGGGTACGAAATAGATGCCGCCGGATTTCTTTGCGCGTTCGATTAGGGCCGGGGGAACGGCGCCGATGGTTCCATCGCCTTTTCCCTTGAGTAAGAACCCTTCGATCTCATCTTGAGTAAGAGATTGGTAGCGCTCCATCTTTTCGGCATCGGTCATGCCGTCAAAGATCTCTTCGCCCCACTGACCCATTAAGAAGATGGGGTAACGTAAGGGGCGCGGCCGCGAATCCATTCCGCTCGGACGCACTTCACCGCTTTCAACCAGTACCTTTAGCTTTTCTAGCTCTTCACTTGGCGTGTCGGCCACTTCGTTGAAGGCAACGGCGCTATTGCCCAATCCAGAGTCTAACGCCCGTACTAACAAACCCTGCTCTCCGTCACTATGATTGCCAAGCGGGGGACCCGATATAAGGGCATCAATGCCGAAGCCCTTGGTGCCCGCCAGACTAAAATTGAACTGCTTTCCTCGGTGGCCAAATAGCGCCATATTTAAGGCCTCAAAACGGGTGTCTTTTCCCGAACCGGTGGGCCCCATAACGATGAATACGGGAATCGCCCCGTTGTGCTCCAACCGTGAAAATGCTTTCCAGCGTTCGGCAATTTTATGAAGGGAAGGGTCTTTAACCACTACGTGCTGAAGCGCTCGCTCTTCAAGCCCGCTCAATGGCGGTTCGCCGTTGGGCCCCTCAAGCCATAAATCGGTCAGCCCGGCCGCCCGGGTCAGATAAAGTTGCGCGTCTTTCACGGTAATTTCGTTCGAGCTCTCTCCGGGGTTGGTTAACTTCCACGTCATTAAGGTATTCACCGCCGCTAGAATCGAGCCGGGCATGGCGAGAGGCGGCGTGGTTAAGAAACGGCGGCTGTGGATTAGATGCCATATTGCTTCGTCGCTGATAGCGACGCCGTAGAGGGGTTCCCACTCATTGGTGCTTTTGGCGCGAACAATGCGAAAAGCCAAATTTTCATTCGGCTCCGCAATTTTAATTAGCTTAAAGCGCCGGTCGATTGCTGAATCGCCGGCCGATATGCGCCGGTACTCTGCGGGGGTGGTGAAACAGAGTACCGAGAAGCCAGGGTCTGGCTTTTTGACCAGCGCGACGTCAGGATTTTGAAAACCGGTTTCGTCCAAAATGGTCTTAAGCAACTCTTTGACGAACGGGGGAAGGGTGGCGAACTCATCGAACATAAAGAACGTGCGGCGTCCAACGCGTTTTCCGCTTTTGTCGGCAAGGTTAAACTCTTTGCGCGCTTCAGCAAACAGCGCTTCTAACGTCGCACGCATGCGCACCTCTTCAGACGACCAAGCCTCGCCGGGCTTGTCGTCGTGCTTCATGAGCAGCGCCGTATTTATCTTCACCACCTGCGTGTTGTTGATGAACTGCCTTAAAATATTTGCATAGGGTGACTTTTGATCGGCGGGATAGGCGATCTCTTTGGCGAGATAGTCGGGCAAAATGCCGAACGAAAAAAGACCAGCGATCTGGTCTACCAAAAAGCTTTTGCCGACGCCCGCTTCGGCGAGAATTAGGGCGTTGTTGTAATCGGTCTTCATCGCCGCTTCTAATATTTGGCGCAGGCTTTCTGCAGACTCTGGCGCGAAAAAAGTTTCGGCCATTTCTTTAAGCGCTTCGGCGTTTCTCATTCGGTCATCGCCGAGTGAGCGCGTGAGTTCAAAAAAGTTGTAAGACATGTCGAATAGCTCAGGCTTTTCTATTTTGAGCTTTTCTACTAAATAGCGATGGACCAAGTGGGTCGAGGCTGGATTTGAATTGACTGGCCTTGCTTCAGCCATAGCGGGGAAAGGAGGTCTGGCTCTTCCGTTGCCATTGCCGTTGCGGTTTCCATAGCCGCTGGAATAACCGTTCCTTTTTTCACCACCGAATGATGAACTGACCAAAAAGAGAAACCCCAAGACGAGACAGATAGTTTTCCCCACCAACACTCCCCTTTTTCCCGTTGCCTAAAAATTGGTAGCATGGTGCGTTAAGGGCGTCATGATTAATTTCTGTCTTCACCCGCGAATGTTTGAAATGACCATTATTTTGGTTGGTTGGCTCTAGCAAAATCCAAAATTTGCCCAGGCTGTTAACGGATGCCGATCCAGATTTGTTGTTGCGCAGCTTGTCAAAGAAGCTCGAAACTTGTTAGGACTAAGCCAACAGGTTTTCCTTACAAATTTGGATCTTCAGCGACGATTTTGGAGGTTGTTTGTCACGGGTGGCGTTTGCGTTTTTTGCGGGCTTCTTTCTATTTTGCTCGGGGGCATTGGCCTGCCAGTTTGAACTTCCCGCCATCGCCTCAGTGCAGGATCCAAAATCGGTTCACCTCTTGTTCCCGGCGCGCGCCGTTTCTTTGAGTCAAACGCTCTGGGGTTCGTGCGAGCGTCCGATAGAGCTGGCAAGGTATCATTTTCCCTCTCCCAAGCCCTCGAATGATGGCTATCAGCCAATCAGTTTTGGCGTGAAAGAATTTGAGGCGAGTCTTCGAGCGTTTGCCAGAGACGGCCTCGATGCGCGATCGGTTACCCACTTTTCACAACTGCCTGACTCCACTTCGCTCAAAATGCATTTGGCCACTGGCGAGATGCTGATTCTCAATAAGCAGGGGCATGTGGGGCTGTATTTGAGGCTGCCGGTGGACCAGCGATCGGTGGCCGCCTATGTTTCTACGGCCCATCTGTTTTCCCACCTGGTTGAAACGGTTTCGCTGCCTAGCCGTGGAGAAAAAGTGGCCAGGCTGAGTGCGGGAGAAAGTATGGAATTTGGAGGTTTCATCAGCGGGAACAGTTTGGCCGTGCATGTCGATAAGCATGTGCTTGGCTTAGCGCCGGAAGTGCGGCAAATGCCGCTCGCCTACAAGGCCAACTTTGCCATGGGCGCGAGCGTTAATCGACCGCCTGAGTTCGAGGCTCTACGAACAAATTTTGCCCTCGCTATAAAAAACTGTGCAGAAGATAGAGGTTGTGCAGAGCGAGCCTATACCGCACTAAAAATGAGTTACATGCAAGCGGCCGAAAAATTTCTAAAAAGCGAACGGGCTACGAGTTTGACCTACACCCGTAAAGAGATCCGGCAATTCGACGGGGCCGAACATGTCATGGCCTATCGCTTTGATGTGCTCACTCGCGAACTGGCCGTTATCGATCGCGGATCGGGTAAGGTAACCACGTATTTTCGTCTGAACATGGATATTGCGAACCGCTCGCTGGCGGATCATCAATTCCCGCCAGCGCATTCGCCGTTTGAGTACTTTCTCGCCCTGCCTCAGTTGACCCCAACTAACAAATAGGCTTGGCATTAGGCAGACGAATGATTCTTTATGACGGCGAATGATTCGCTCCATGCAGCGCGCGGTGGTGCCGGTGACAAAGAAACACTAAATTCTCGATTTGGTTCATCCCGCCGTGTGCCACCGCTAAGCGATGATGCAAATCGAGCCAACGTTTCTGCTCACAACGCCGGTAGTCTTGCGAAACAAACGAACACTGCGCTCCTTGGCGTTGCACAACGGCGTGGCGAATGGCGGCGGGGATTGGCAGCCGGTTCGATTCCCTTTGCCTTGGCGCGGCTTCTATAACGCCGGCTGTAGTCACAGCGTTGATTGCCGGATTAGCGCCAAGCAAATTTTGTTTTTCGGGTTTTCCTGGGGAAACTCTTCTCGCCCGCTTGGCCTTAGCCTCGGGGTCATGCCGTTCCCTGGTCTCTTGAACTGCCCAAGCAATTACTTCGGCCAACGTTGCCGGGCGTCTTAATTTAGAAGAGAGCAGGTCTTTGAGCATGGTGAGGTTGCCATCGGTGACATCGTCAATGACTACACGAAGCTCCGATACGTTTTTGGCGACAGGCTTTATCCGCTCTCTAGGATGAGCTTGCGGATTGACTTCACTCACCGCCTTTTCAAGCTCACTCTGCTTCAGCTCCTTGGCTTTGGTAATCCACTCCGCCTGGTTTGCCGCATTGAGAATAGGGGCGATGCGGCGGGCCGATGAAAGCGATAGTTCACCGTGAACGATGGCAGTTTTTAGCTCTGGTACCTGTACTGAAACCGCGGCCACTTTCTTAAAATAGTAAGACTGTTCTTTGCTCATGCCCAATGCGCGAAGGCAGTAATCAAATACCCCTGAGTAATTTAGCTCCGCAAAGACCCTGACTCGGCTCATCTCCATGAGAGTGGTGAGCACCAACCCTTCAGTGTGGAGAAGAGTTTTTGCCAACTGTTTTACTTTTGCGTCTAGGATTTGAGCGGTGGTCGTCATGAACAAATTAGTATCATGAGTTTTTTGAGAGCCTTTTTCACGTCCACATTCCGCGATAAGCCCTTGCCTATCGGCAGCCCTCACCGCGCCTCGAAGAATAATCAATCCGTGACCTGGAGGGCGCTTTAACGTCTGCTCTGGTGGTTAAAACCGCCACGTCTCGGAGCAGAGTTCGGCATTCAATTTTATAGAAAAAGGCGTCAAATAGTATTTGGTGGAAATGGCGATGTGTGGGGAGCGTGGGGTTTTGCCTTGGCGTTTCACTTAAGGGAAGATTTTAGCTTTTCATCCTGGTGCTGCCGAGTGGTGCTGTACCGTGGAGGGGCCACTTACTTTGCCACGACCCATTTCACTTGGTTCCCCTTACTTGTCTTATAGTCATCGCCCGAGGTTCTTTTTTGCGTGAGGCTTCGAGTCGGGTGGGCGGTTTCCTTAGAGCATGTCTCAAAAGTCGCATCTTGCCGTCATTGCGCACGCAGTGCGGCTGAAGCAAACTTGTCACGTTGAGTGAACACGGATTACCGAGAAACCAAGGCTGCCACGGGTTGCCGCGCCTGCCAAGGCAGACGCAATGACGGGAGAGTGCTGCCCAATAAGGTTTTGAGACATGCTCTGAGGAAATTTCCTGGCTTTGAAATGGCTCTGATTTTTTTTATCTTCTTTTTCCGAAAAGAAAAATTAAAAAAAAATCCGAAAACGGGTGGAACGCTTTTGATTTAGTTCGGTTGTTGAGCCCCTCCTAAATAGCACTAGCCCCGAAGTGAGGTTGGCGCGCCAAAGACAAAAAGGCAAAGCGGGTGAAGTCACGACTTGAAACACCGCCAACGCCCGGCCTTGCACTGCCCGCCCGAATCACGCCCGGGTGGAAGCGCCGCCCAACCCCCACGAGCAAGGCGAGAGCAAAGACGCCACGTCCCCCCCTTCCACTAATCATCATAGAGAATCCAGGTGACTGACAAAAAAGGGCTCGTGGCACCTCGTTTTACGCCTGAATTGAACCTGGCCCGGCTTGCACCGGTATGCCTGTTGTGAACGCTGGGATACGTGTGCTTTTAGGTGCCTTTTTGATTGCTGCGGGCCCGCACGCCTTGGCCACCAAAGAGAGGTTGGTCTGCAATGCGCTACTGGTTGTTTTGGCTGACGAAAGTAAGGGGGTGGCTGACCTTCCCGACAAAGTGAGAAGAGAAACCCTCACTATGCATTCCGGCGTGAGTCTGAAACAGGTAGCCCAAACTGCGGGTATTTTGCTCCGGTTAAGCGAAATCAATAAGAGCCTAATTGAGTTTCAGCGGGCCTTACCTCCGGGTGGGATAACGCCGCAAGTTCTTGAAACGACCATTCAACCGTTTTCTAATGAGTTTGCCCTGCTGCCCAGCACCGATCCCACCGAACGGGCGCGAATCAAGAGCACCGAGGTCGCCGTAAAGGGGCTACTAGCCGATCCGAGAACTCCTCCGGTGATTGCGCAAAAGATTGAATTCTACTGGTCTACAGTAAAGGCCGTTGGTCTTGAGCCCGGTTTACCCTTCACCCAGCTGGTGAATGAGTGCGTTGAGTGGAATGCTAACTGAACCCCATTGAATACAGCTACAATTGAGGCAGCGAGGGTTCTATGCAAAGGGTTTTCGTTATCCTTTTGCTGGTCGTTTGTTCTGCTTCTGGTTTCGGTTCTGAATTAACTAAAGCAACTGCCGCACTTTGCCTATTCTCGGCAATTGCGCCGCTGCATGATCCAGAACATCTGCGCGTTAGATTTCCCGTGCGGGAAATTCATTTGGCCGAGTCTCCCTGGGGGGATGACCATTGGCCCGTAGACTTTGCCAAAAGATTCTTTCCACCTAAAAATGCGCGCAATGATGGCTCGCTACCCGTAGGTTTTGGCCCGAAGGACTATGAGCAGCGCCTTAGGCAGTTTGCTTCGGATGCGGTCGACGAGCGGTCACTCACCTACGCTTCTCCTCTGCCAGACGGCACCCGAATTAAACTGCACCTGGTCACCGGTGAACTTCTCATCACCAACGGCAAAGGGGAGTTGGCGGCGTTTATCAAACTTCCGATCGACACCCGGGCCATTGGTACTCTAGCCACCACCGGCCAGTTTTTTACCAACTTCACCAAAATGGTAACGGCACCGCAAAAATATGGGCAGGCTCCACAACGTTTTGCCCAGCTTACGGCCGGCGAAAAAATTGGCTTCGTGGGTTTTTCGAGTGAGAATCAAGCGGTTTCTCACGTCGACAAACATGTTTTGGGTATTTTCCCTGAGCGGGGTGCGTCGATGTCTCCCGCCGATAAAGCGGCGGCGGCAAAACGAAATGCTGGCGCCCACAGCCCAGAGTTTATCCGGCTTCGCCAAGATTACCTTCATGATGTGGAGGCGAGTAAGGGCGATGCGTCCGCCGAGCAACGGGCGTACGCCAAACTGAAGCAAAATTACCTTAAGGCCGCCGAAGATTTTATGCAGAGTGACCGGCCCACCGCGCTCACGTTTACGCGGGCCGAAAAGAGAGAAAGCGATGGTCAGAGCACCACTCAGCTTTTGTCCTTCCGCTTCGATACCCTTACGAATGAAATGGCCATTTTCGACCGTTTGACCGGCAAATTGATCACCTACCACCGTGTCGACATGGAGCCGGCGAATCTGTTTCTTAAAAATCACGGCTTTCCCCCCGTGAACACCCCCCTTGAATACTTCTTTTCGATGGTGCAGATAAGCCACCGGCCTTGATTGTGAAGCCTTGCAGTGAATTGGCCCTCCGACGAACGATTCAATACTGCTGAGGAAATTTAGTTTTCATTCTTAATAATGACCAAACTCTGAGCGATCGGCGCCGGCTAAAATTATTCGAATTGCCCAATAGTTTCCTGAGCGGTAGCCGGGCTCCATTATGCAGTATTGTATTTTCCACATAATGCGTCTTAAATAACTGTTAAAATTCAATAGGTTAATCGATCGTGAAAATTGACACACAATTCGTATTCGGGCAGAATAGATCTAACTTCAGCAGCCTACTTTTAGACGTAACACCTACTGCCTCATCAATCTTGATTCTCACTCTCTCCCGTTCATTAAGCAGCCGTGGTCTCTTCTTTCGTTAATAAGCAAATTCGCAAATCCGTTCGGAGGATTTTTGAACCAGACAAACATTTACCGCGGGCGTTTCTCAAAAAAGGTATTCGCCTTACTGTTTTTGGCCATTTTTTTCTCGGGCTGCAACAAAATGTTCCGTGGCAACGCCTTGGTGGCCGTGGTTCCGTCCGTTCTAACCTTCAATGTGAATGGGCAAACTGAATTTGTTAGCGCCAATGTTACTTTCTATTTGGTGGGCGACCCCGATGCTACCGATGAGCAGCGAGCGCGCGCTAAAAAGAACGCAATAGACGATGTGGCGAAACTCGACTTTATGGTGACCGGGCCTAAAACCTCGACAATGGTTTCAGGCGTGCGGGCTTCGAGCGCAGAGACTTTTGGCAAATTTGGAATCGCGGTTACGCCCCTTGTCGGGGCGGAAAAATTGGCGGTGAGCTTTATCAACGGGCAAAGCATCGACCCCACGATGGTTACCGCGATCACGATCAATGTCGTCATGGAAACGAATGGGAAATCAACTCAAGAGTATACGGTAACGGCTATCCCCAAATCGGGGTACGGACGAATCACCGACGCTACGATGAGGTTCATCATTAAGCCCTCGGGCACCGTCGGCGCCTTTGCTTCAAACGTGGCCAATTTTCACTCGATTGATACCCTGCGAGATTTGAATCAGGGTCACTTGAAAGGTGAGCAGCCGAATGCAAAGTTAGTGCTGGCAAAATCGGCCGCCGGACTTATCGAAGGGGCCCTCACTTCGACCGTCGGCAAGGTCACAAAAAATTCGTTTAACGAAGGGCGTCTAGTTCTAAGCTCGCTAGCGGATAGCGTCACTAAGACTACCGTAGGTCAAAAATTAATGGCGTTGGGAGCCACTCGTCAGGCGTCTGGTTTGGCAGATTCTTCAATCCCCTACGTTCAAGGAAGCGATCGGTTTTTAATCGCGTTTAGCGCTAATTCGGAAACTTTGCGTACGAGAACCGTGAAGGATCCGATGGACGGACTGTACGTTGAGTTCAGCGGTTGGAATATTGATCAATCCAAGACCGCGGCGACGGCCATCTTGATGGGTAGTGCAAAAGTGCTCAAGTCTGCCGATGACAATGGCGACGGCGGCTCAAGCCTTAACAACCTTTTTAGACAACTGGAGCCCGCCGTGGCGGTTCGCGGCAGCGGTTGCGTGGCGTGCCATGCCGATGTGCAAGGCGCGTTTGTCATTGATTTTGGGCACGGAATGCCCTACGCTTTCGGCTCACCAAGTCCGTTTTCTCTGCAAATTTACGGCAACCACGCCGATAACTGGGCTACGGCAAAATTAACCACGTTATCTTCGGCCGGCATTAAACAACAAGGCAAAGTGTACGTTCCCCGCACTCCAGCGGCGGCGCTAGGTTACGAAAGTTTGGCGGCTTACCTGCGCTCGGTGCTTACGGAACCCGAAGTGGGAATTGCGGCTCCGGCCGTCATTGAAAAAACTGTCGTGCAAATTGGGGCTCCAACTACTGCCCAAATTCTTGAGGTGGCCCGTGAGTTTCCTCCGGCCACGCCTAACTTGAAATACATTTCGCCCTTCGGGGGATCTCTCTCGGGCATCGTGCTCGATCTGACCGGTAAGTATTTTCGTAATAGTGGCATTGTAGAGTGTTACGGCGACGTGATCATTAAAGGGGTGCTTTTTCTAAAAGACTTGGCAATTCGAACCGACGACAACGGTTGTCGGTTTTATGTGACGGGGTCGGCTTTCGTGCAGAAGAAATTCACTTACTTTGCCAAAGGAAGTAACGTGCCGTCGGACGAACCCATTGCTCGCCAGAATATTCAGATCACCAGCGCCACCGGCGTGTTTTTAGGTTTAAGCCAGGACACCATGGTCTCTCGGCACGGCCCCGCCCCCGGCACCATTGGTCGGGATAGTTTTCACACGGTTGAACCTGGTCTTACCACGGCGGAGAAAAATGATCGCATCATCGCCGAGGCCGCATTGATTTCTGATTTGGTTGATGGGGGTGGTAAAGACGGTGATCCAGTTAATTATAGCGGACTGCTAGTAAATGCCCCTTACGTAGAGAGTCGCTACCCCGGTCTATTCAAGGGCGTGGTGATTTGTGAAGTGGCTCTTTTTGTATTGGAAAAGTTCGCTTTCATTTACGACAATCGATTTCACGAAGAGACGATGCCGATCTTGCCGCTTTTTTCAGAAGCAGTGTTAAAGCAAATTTTGTACCTTAGCGATGATGGCATCGTTGATCCGCCGCCGACTCCAACGCCTACGCCTACCGGAACTATCTCGGTGGACCCGACGATCACTCCGATTGTAGAACCGACGTTTACGATGACGCCAGCGCCGACCGGTTCGTCGACGCCAGCGCCGATCGGTTCGCCGACGCCTGTGCCGACCGATATGGTAACGCTTGAACCCACTCCCGCTTGAGAATGGTCAGTTCCGCCGCGCTTGGCTAGCGCGCAGGTAAAGAAGCAATCAACGGGGGCTCGTAAAAAATGGAATTCAACATCGAAAGTTTCATAGCTGGTAAAATAAGAAATTGAACATGCCAATTCTCATTCTCAGTCTGCTTGCCTTTCTGTTTCCGCTGCTCGCCTTCCCCGACACCGCCGTGTTGGAGGTTGACGCGGTCGGGCAGAGAGTAGCGCTTAGAAAAAGCTACGAGCTGCAAGGGTGGAAAAACGGCGAAGCCATTTGCTTAAACCGTGGCACCCAACGCGTGGGTTGCGGGCGAGCGTTGATGGCCACGGCCGATCGACTTTGGGTCGGAATGGGCGACAAAACCCGATTCGTGATGAAAGGGTCGATGGTAAGCGTCTCGCGCCCCGAACGTGGCATCTCATCCATTGCCGCCTCTCGCGCCAGCAGTCGACGCGTTGACCGCGGAGAAAATAATTTTGATGTGGCCTTAGGCGGGCACCTGAGCCCTAGCTATTTTTACCCCGTAATCACCTCTAACGTAAAACTCAACGAGCGTTTTACGCTGGGACTAGAATTCGATTTCAACCGGTACGCTAGCGCCGACACCACGGCCACCGTGCTCGGCGGTTTTTTAAATTTTACTTACTACCTCGAGTCTTCGGTATTTAAAGGTTGGGGCATTCAGTTTGGTCCCGGCTACTACAATTTGGGGCTCACCTACTTTGGACTCAAAGAGTCGCTGGGGTTGTTTGCCGCCAAGACGCAAATATTTTGGCGCGGCACCGCCAAGGCAGCATTCAGCATGGACTTTGGCGTGGGGGTAGGCTTTCAGTGGGTTTTTAAACAAGACTCGACTCTAATTGATTACGACTTCCACGGTTTTCTTCCCTTCGCGCAGTTCTTCGTTGGCTATCAATTCTAAGCCAGATTCTTAGTGAACTCTTAGCACGCGAAAACGGCGGTTTTTTATTTTGCCGGCGGCAAGTTGAGCCAAGGCATTTTTGAAGTGGCTGCGTTCGATGGCAACGTACGAAACGTGATCCGAAATATCGATCTTACCCACCGCCGTGCCCGGCACGCCGGCGTCTCCGGTTAACGCCCCCAAAATATCGCCGGCCCGCAGTTTTTCTTTTCTGCCGCCCGAAATAGAGAGCGTGTCGAACGTAGTTACCGCTTTGCTCTCCGCCTTAGGGGCTCCCGCGTTCTTGGCTTCGCGCAATCCACTCAGTACCAGCTTTTCTCCGGTGTACTCTTCAAGCCGTTCGAGTTTGGCCCGTTCGGTTTCCATGAACAGCGAAACCGCCAAACCCGTTTTACCCGCGCGCCCGGTGCGACCGATGCGGTGAACGTATTGCGCCGGATCGGCGGGAAAATCAAAGTTGATCACGGCGTCGAGCCCGGCCACGTCAATCCCGCGGGCGGCCACGTCGGTGGCCACTAAAATACGGATACTCTGATTACGAAATTTAGCCATCACCCGCTCGCGTTCATGCTGTTCTAAATCACCATGCAACTTATCCACGCTAAAGCCGGCTTTACCCAAAACTTCGTTAAGTTCATTCACCCCGACTTTGAAATTGCAAAAAACGAGGGCTGATTCCAGAGGCCGGGCTTTCAAAAAAGCCACTACCGCTTCGGCTTTCTCGTGGGGAGTGGTTCGAATCACGATCTGTTCAATTGCCGGAGCCTCTTTTTCGACCGCCGCAATGGTGACGCGTTTCGGATCGCGCTGCAGGCGGCGGCTTAGTGCTTCGATCGTAGGGGGAAAAGTGGCCGAGAAAAGCGCGGTCTGCCGCTCGGCCGGAATTTCTTTCAAAATATTTTCTATCTTGTCCCTAAAGCCCATGTCGAGCATGCGATCGGCTTCGTCAAGCACCACGGTTTTTACCGTGTGCAACTTAAGCGATCCTCTATCGAGATGATCTTGCACCCGGCCCGGAGTTCCCACAATGACTTGGGTGCCGTATTCGAGCGATTTTCGATCGAGCGAAGCCGGCGTGCCGCCGGTGAGGGTGAGCACTTGTAAATTTCTTTTTCCACGGCCCAATTTACGGATCTCTTTGGCCACCTGGGCGGCCAATTCGCGGGTGGGGGAGAGCACCAACGCTTGCAGTTCACGGGTTTCGGTTTGCACTTTCTGCAGAAGGGGTAAGGCAAAGGCGGCGGTTTTGCCACTGCCCGTGGCCGACTGGCCAATGACATCCTGACCAGCCAACAGAATCGGTAGGGCCTGTGCCTGAATGGGGGTCATTTGGGTATAACCTAGTTCGGCCACCACCTTTACGAGGTCGCCGGCTAACCCAATCGAATCAAAACTTAAGGGGCTCATGAGGAGTGGTGAAATAGCATAAACCACTGCGCTTGGGGGGACATTCCGAGCTTCGGTCATGGTGAAAGTCCGGTCGTGGCAGGTAGCCGCTCGTTCTTGCAAAGAAGTGGTAGTTTTGTCGCCTTTGGCAGAATACCGCCCAGCTTTCAGGCGGTTGCTGGCTTAATGGGGGACTGCTACTTATTGCTTTATCGGTGGATTGGTTTTCAACAGGGCTACGCTTGCGTCTTTGAGCCAATCGCAATCAGTTAGTTGTTCATCGGAAAAGGTTCCTAGTTTTGAGGCGGTAGCAATGTTTTTGAGTTCGCGTTGGTAAAGATCTTCAATGCCGAAATGGCCATTTGAGAAAGAGTACGATCGTCCGGTGGGAGCGTAGCTTAAGGCCCAGGTCGACATCTCTAGATCGGGAGTCATCGACTGCCCCTCAATGAGGTAACGCAATTTGGCGGTGATGTGGGCGCGGGTGAAATCAAACTGGCCAGCGTCCTCGTAATCCAGAGTTTTATCTTCGGGGCTGATTAAATTGTTGTAGCGGGTTACCCTGGCTTTGGCTTCGCGGGAAATGGCGTCGCGGGTTGCTTGTTTTAGCTGCTCGTAGGTCATCCCCAGGCGTTGTTCGTGAGCTAGGGCAAGTTGGTCGGGCAGAAATTCAGAAATATTCTTACACCCCTTACTTGCCGCGAGCAGGGCAAAGCCGTAGTGATTTGCCACTCCGCTGTTTACTAACTGGGCATTGGTTTTGCGATAATTTTGAAAATTGAGTTCTAACCCCAACTTTAAATTTGACTTAGGATCGAGGTAATTCAAATTGTTGGGGCTCTGAAATAGTTTGTAACGGTCGTGGTTGCCGTCGTTAAACGAAGTTAAAAAAGTTTTGAATAATTTCTGCTCTTCGACGGTCAGCTTATCGTTGTCACTTCCGTACGATCCGGGCCACACCGGATAAGCCGCCCAAATTGGCCGTGGATTTTTGCCGTGGCATTCGGTGCAAGTTGATGGAGACGGCGTGGCTTTGCCCGTTTCGCCTTTTTTTGCAGAGAATTCGATCAGGCTAAAAACAAAATCATTTTTCTTGTCGTCAAATTCTACGAGTTCCAAAGATTGGTAGCTCTCGGGATCAGAGGGGTCACCCGTAACTGCGCCGGTAAGCCCTTGGTGGCTAAAGATCACGCGCGGGAACAGGGGAGAAATGTGCTTACGGTGCAGGCTTCGGCTAGCGTGCATCAGCGCAAACGATTGTAGGTTCTTTGCGTACCCTTTTTTATTGATGAGTTGCAAAAGGCTATCGAGATCTTCGATCCGGTTCTCTTGGGTCCAGCGCACTAAGTCGGCGACCCGCAAGCGATCGGGCCTTAGGGGTTCACTCGCTGGGTAGTCGTAGGTTTCACCGGCCGACACTAGCGAACTTAAAGTCACGGCCAGCGTCGCCATTAGTCCGCCAACGAGTTTCGAAACTCCCATGATTGTTCCCCCCGATTTGCCTGGTCGAGAATCACGCTAGCGGGGAAGGCCAAGCAATGACATGAGGAGTCAGCGGCTTGAAGAGGAACCGTTTACAACTGTCTTAAACCAAAGCGTTGGGCAAAAACGCCGGCCCTCCCCGTAGTCTATTCGGGAGGGCCGGGCGAAAGCTTGCCTTTGTTGATGTTTGGCTAGGATGTCATTTCTAAAAGGCGGCTTTTTCTTTTTTCGAAAAAGGGTGCTTCGTTGTGACCCTCCTCTATGCCTATACGCGGGGAGAGTGGCAAAAAGGCTCATCGTAGCGCTTGAAAATTAGCATGAAGATTTATCTTACGCTGACTTTAAGGTGGTTAATTCTTTAGATTCTAGCTGTTTACGTTGATTTCTCCGGATGGCCCGATTGGACTCCGCGGGCAATAAATGTTATCTCGTGCCCCCGTGCGAGTACTTTTAGTGACCCCCCCGATGACTCAGGTAAACACGCCATACCCTGCTACGGCGTATTTAACCGGTTTTTTACGTTCACGCTCAATCACGTGCGAACAAGCCGACCCCGCGCTGTTACTTCTGCTCCGCCTATTGAGCCGACAAGGCGTAAGCGACATGGTCGATGAGTTAAAGGACAAGAATCTCGCTTCGAAATCGGTGCGTTTTTTCTTAAAGCACGAGCGGCAGTACCTCACCACGGTGGACAGCGTAGTGCGCTTTTTACAGGGCAGAGACTCCACGGCGGCTCACCGACTGGTCGCCGATGCCTTCTTACCGCGTGGCCCCCGCTTTGATTCGCTTAACGTATTGAACGAAAGCGCGGGTGGCGACGGGCTGGATCGTGCCTTTGGCTCTTTGGGCCTTCAAGACCGAGCCCAGCACTTGGCCAGTCTCTACGTGGACGATTTAGCGGACGTGATTCGCGATGGCATCGATGCCCGTTTTGGCTTGGCCCGCTACGCCGAACGGCTGGCCGCCAGTGCGCCGAGCTTTAGTCCGCTGCTCGATTCATTGCAGGCTGAGCCCACGCTGGTGGATCGGTATCTAGACCAGATCACTCGCGAACTTCTTGCCAAGCATCAGCCCGATTGCCTCGGCCTCACGATTCCGTTTCCAGGAAATGTATACGGTGCTTTTCGCATGGCGCAGGTCGTACGCCAAAACGCCCCCCACGTTAAAATTATTTTTGGTGGCGGTTATGTGAATACCGAGTTGCGCGAGCTTTCTGACCCCCGCGTTTTTGATTTTGTGGATTACCTGACCTTCGACGATGGAGAGGCGCCTTTTCTTCACCTGCTCCAATCGCTTAGTCACCCCGCCGAGCCGCAAAAATTGCTGCGCACGATGCTACGTGAAAACGGCAAAGTGGTTTTAAAAAGTTCACCGGGCTTGCACGATATACCGCTGAAAGACTGCGGCACGCCAACCTATGATGGCTTGCCGCTCAATCAATATTTATCTCTGTGTGAACTGTTAAACCCCATGCACCGGTTGTGGTCGGATGGGCGCTGGAACAAACTCACCCTGGCCCACGGCTGTTACTGGAAAAAGTGCACCTTTTGCGATGTAAGTTTAGATTACATCGGGCGGTACGAAGATCAAGGCGCAGATCTCATCGTGGATCGCATGCAAGAACTCATCGCCGAGACCGGGCAAACCGGGTTCCATTTTGTAGATGAGGCCGCGCCGCCTAAAACCCTGGCGGCGATGGCGAATAAAATTATCGAACGCGGTTTGAGCGTGACCTGGTGGGGCAATATTCGTTTTGAAAAAAGTTTTACCCCCGAGCTCGCCACACTTTTGGCGGCCTCCGGTTGTGTGGCGATGAGCGGGGGGCTTGAAGTGGCTTCGGATCGGCTTTTAAAGCTCATGGAAAAAGGGGTTACCGTTGAGCAAGTGGCGCGGGTGACCCATGCCTTCACCCAAAGCGGCATTATGGTGCACGCTTATTTGATGTACGGGTTTCCGACCCAAACCATTTCTGAAACGGTGGATGCCCTCGAACGCGTTCGGCAGTTATTTGCCGAGGGCTGCATTCAGTCGGCTTACTGGCACCGCTTTGCCTGCACCGTGCACAGCCCGATTGGCAAAGATCCAAATCGTTACGGAATTGAATTGCATCCGGTGCCCACCACCTTTGCAAAAAACGACGTGGCGTTCGTGGATACTACCGGCGTGGATCACGAGGCGCTCACTCCCGGGCTACGCAAGGCTTTGTATAATTACATGCACGGCATGGGGCTTGAGGCCGACGTGCGCAGTTGGTTTGGTTTTTCGGTGCCGACTACCTCGGTGCCGCGTAGTTTGATACGAACCGCGATTCGTGGCACCCCCGCCGTAGCCGCCAGCCTGCCACTGCGACCTAAAAAAAACGCATCGCGGCGGTCTTCGTAACTGTGATTTAAGCTTTTTTTACGAACTCAGATTTAAGGTTCATGGCGCCAATGCCATCAATCTTACAGGCGATGTTGTGGCCGTCGACCCCCTCGACCAGGCGAATGTTTTTTACTTTAGTCCCGCCTTTTACCACCGACGACGAGCCCTTCACCTTTAGATCTTTGATCACCACGACGGCGTCTCCGCTCTCAAGCACAGTGCCAAACGCATCTTTAATTGAAGTGTCATCCGCCTTGTTCGCGGTGGTCAAAGTGGCCTCGAGGCTCCACTCGTGGGCGCATTCGGGGCATACCCAAAAATTTCCGTCGACGTAAGTGTGTTCGCAGGAACATTGGGGACAGAGTGGTTCAGCCATGGCGGTATTAACCCCGGCCACCCCGCGAAAGTAAATTAATTCTGGGTCAATGGTTTTGGGGTGCCGCTAACTCTTTGACTCCGGGCAAGCCCATCACGAACTCTGCACCGAACGCTTTCGACGGGGTCCACGCCCCGGGCTCCACCTTGCCGCTTAACACGGCTTTCACGGCGTAGAGAGAAGATTCAACGGTGAGATCGTAGCCGTTAGGAGTCTGCAGACGCATCTCTTTTTTGTTTCCGACGCCGTCGCTAACCTCTCCCCAAATACGGCAAAAGGTGGTGGCGCGCACTTCGGGCGAGGGGCCGACGCCGGAGGCACCCAAAAACTTTTTAATTACTGCCTTTAGTGGGGGAAAGGCGAGCAGCGGGCGCATGCGGCCCATCACGCGAACCACCCCCAACATGGTCGGAGTGCTGGTGCTGAACACTTCGATATTGCCGATCCCCGTGGTGTAGTAAGCCGAGGCGACGTCGCCCCAGGGAATGCCTACGCACAGTTTTTCTTTCTCCAAAAAGCGTACGTTCTTTACTCTGCTACCTAAGCTTGTCTTTTGCAGTTTGCCGCCTACCCGACGACAGCTGCCGGCATCCATCTTATCGACCATCGTGGTCATTGTGCCGCGGCTCGGCCGGCCGGTGGCCTGGAAGCCCAAAACTAGATGCGTGGCGGAGGGCAGCATCGTTTTTAGCTTAGCGGCCACGCAATCGGTGGGCACGACGTCGAAGCCTACGCCGGGTATTACGACAATGCCCGCTTTCTTGAAGCGTTCGTTTTGTTGCAGCAGAGAATCTAAAACGGCAATTTCGCCGGTGATATCCAAATAGCTGCAGCCCGATTGGGCGCAGGCGTCGGTCATGATTGGGCTGGTGTAAATAAAGGGGCCGGCGCAGTGAAGAACTAACGCATAGTTTTTTAATTCGCGGGCGACGTCGTCAGCTTTAGTGCAAGAAAAAATGTGACTCTTGAAACCAAGTTCGTCGGCGAGTTTTTTTACGGTTTCGGCGTTGCGGCCGCCCAATACCGGCGTAATGCCAATTTCCTTACAACGACGGGCAATCAGATTTCCCGTATACCCATTTGCCCCGTAGATCAGCCATTCGCCTTTAGTGTTGTTTTTCATTCGCCGACGCTACCGCTTTTCTCTGGCTAGGGCAAAAGCCAGGACGTACGGCATTGCGGGGGAACTCGCGGCAGATGAAAGGGCGGCGATCGTAGATTTTACAAAGCCGGTTTTCATCCAAGAAAACGCAATCATCGTTGGCGTGCTGTTTGATAAGGAAATTGCGGGTACGAGCATTGAACGAGGCGATGATCCCCCGCTTCATGAGCCCTTGGGCTATTCGTTTCAACGGACCATTCACCTGGCCGTACTCTAAAAAACCCATGTGAAAGAGCTCTTCGGGCGTCACTTGCACGGGCATGGTGCAGCAGCCAGCGCGACAGCCGTGACAAAGAGCGGAGCGGTACTTCACCCACGTGCGCGGATTGGCTACGGTCACCCGTGGTTTTACGGTTTTCACTTTGGGGGTTCTACAACAAACCAGGGTTGGTTATAAGGGGAATATGTCTATTCAATTTACGAAGCTTTTTCCCACCACCATCGCCCGAGGCACCTTGTCTCAGGCTTCCGCCCTCAACCGCACGCTAGAAAAAGAGATTTTTGAATTTCAAAAGCAAGACAAAGTGGGGCAGGGGTGGAGTAAAGAAAACTATAAGGGCGGGTACACGTCTTACGCCTCGCTAAATGATTTGCAGTACCGCACCCCCACCTTTGCCCGTTTCGCCGAGCTGATGCAGCCCCTTGCCGAAAGATTTGCCCGGGCGCAGGGCTGGTCATTGGCGGGCAATCAGCTTGAGATGAACAGCCTATGGATGAACGTAATGCCACGGCACACCTATCACACGCTGCATCTCCATCCCCATTCTGTGATCAGCGGTGCGTATTATGTGCGGGCCCCTAAAGAAAGCGTGTCACTAAAGCTTGAGGATCCTCGTATGGGGTTCTACATGAATGCCCCGGTGCGCGAAGGCAAAAATAGCGAGCTGTATCACCAGGTTGAAGCAGAAGCAGGAAGTTTTGTGCTGTTTGAGAGTTGGCTGCGTCACGAAGTGCCGCCCAATCAAAGCCTCACCCCGCGAATTAGCCTTAGCTTCAATTACTCGTTAGAAGCCGAATGATCCGATTTTCTTAAAAAACCGGGGTTGAATCCAAGCGCGGTAGGGGTACATTAGAGAGAGCAATGTTGAAATTTGCCCGGAGCCTGGGATCATTTCTGGCCCGCTGAATCATTCTTAAAAACGAGGCTTCCAGCCTCTAACATGGATTTTGTATGACTGAATTCTCAACGCCCGAATTCAATGACCTTCCCCTATATAAAAAGATTAAATGGGTAAACTCGGTGTTCCTCATCGCCAGTCCGATTGCCGCCTTTGTGTTGGCACCGCTGGCGGTTCATCAACATGGGTGGGATTGGCGCATTTTGCTGTCCGCCTTCTTGTTACTGATCGCTTCGAGCATGAGCATTACGGGTGGCTACCACCGGCTCTTCGCTCACCGCAGTTACGATAGTAAACCGTGGGTGAAACTGTTTTTTCTCCTTTTTGGCGCCGCCTCGGTGCAAGGATCGGCTTTGAAATGGTGTTCGGATCACCGTCGCCATCACCGCGAAGTGGATACCGAAGACGATCCATACAATATTAAACGAGGCTTTTTCTTTGCCCACATGGGCTGGGTCTTCCTTAAAGAAAACCCGAAGTACGCCTCAACCTATTATAACGATTTGGCGCAGGACCCTTTGGTGGCTTGGCAGAATCGCAATATCACTTTGCTGACGGTGCTAATGGGATTTGGCTTGCCCACGTTCATTGGCTGGCTGCTCGGATCGTGGGTAACTGGTTTAGCGTTTGGCGGATTTGTGCGCGTGGTGCTCATTCACCATTGCACTTTCTTTATCAACTCGCTTTGCCACATGGTAGGCACTCAACCTTACAGCGACCGCGTCTCGGCGCGAGACAGTTTTGTGATGTCGCTTTTGGCTTACGGCGAAGGCTACCACAACTTTCACCATCATTTTGCCAGTGACTACCGTAACGGCATTAAGTGGTACCACTGGGATCCCACCAAATGGATTGTGCGGGGATTGTCGTACATTGGCTGGACTTATCGTCTT
>JAYSWN010000129.1:0-9856 GCA_043718025.1 Pseudomonadota bacterium | reverse complement strand
AAAGGGGTTCATTTGGCATTTGAAATGAAGACACTCGACTGGATCGCAGCCAAAGAGGGAAGTGCGCGCGATTCGCAAACAGAATTGTATTCCCATTTTTTTGCCACCGAAGGGCCACTTGAAAAAGAGATCAAGAGGTTGGGACCAGCGCCCGCAATAAAAAGCCGAACCGATCTTTTGCGGCTCATTTTCAATCTAATTGGTGAAAACCAATCCTATTTACAGCCGTTGACTGCGGCCTACGGCAAGGCAAAAAAAGAATACCCCGACTTAGATGCAAATTGGGCGGGCTACCTCGATCAACCGATTGTGGTAGAGAACCGAAGTTTAACCGTACGTCAGGCAACTTACGAACGCATGGCGATCGCGGTCAGGGCTTTAACCGCAACGTGGGAATTTGTTTTTTCTCAAACCGCCAAGCCAGCCCCAGGTTCACTCCTCAGTCCCCTTTATTTTGATCTTAACCGCACCATTTACGATTACCCCACCCCATATTATTTAAGCGATGCGTTCGTCTTAGCTAATCGCCTTGGCCAACCTACCTCGATCGGTGGCGAGGCGTGCATCAGACGGTTGCTGGTTTTGCCGGCGCCATAACGTATCGGCCCTTAAAGAGCCAAAAGTTGTAAAGCCCCCGCCCTTTTGTTATCTCCCTCTCACATGAAACCCTTCACTCTCGCTATTATTTTGTTCTTAAGTCCGCACCTTGCTTGCGAAGCCACCACTTACCTCGATGCCGTCCGGGGAATTCAGTTTGATTACAACGAAGTCGACTGGGAAGTGGTTCCTAATGGAGGCAACTCGCGTCCGCTCGAGGCGGTGGACAAAACCATGGCCGAGCGCACGTTAGTCACGGTTCAGCGTAAGCAACCTGACGATAAATACCGCGCCCGGTTTAGCGTGGTAATCGACCCCGCCGATAAATTCGTCGGCGGCGAGGCGGAGAGGCTGATTGCATACCAGAAACACGCGGTGCAATTTTTGGAAGGTCAGCGTTTTCATGTCATGGATAAACGCGCGGTAAAGTTGGGGAACGTAACGGCGCCGGCTTTTGAAATCATGGCCAATCAGCGCGACTTCGGCCTGCTATTTCGTCAGGTGGCGGTGCTCGTTGGCAAAGAGGCCTATTTGCTAACGGCGGCGGCCCGCACCGCAAAGTTTCCACTCTACAAGGTAAAGATCGGGAAAATGTTCGACAGCTTCAAACTGACAACGCCCGCCCCCCAAAAAGGGGAAGTCAAAAAAAACAAATGAAGAAGGGGCTGGTTCAAGTGGCGGGGGTAGTTTCTGCACAAGAGACTGCCGATCTGGTCAAGTGGCAACCCGAAGCCATCGGTATCCCTTACGCGTTAGAAGGACGAAAAGAAGATCTTGATCACCTAGGTTTTTTGGCGGCCGTGAAACAAGTTCCTAATTCTTTGCTTTCGATCTGGATCACTTACCTTACCCAAGCGCCGCGGCTTATTGAAATTGCCGTACAAAGCGGTGTCACCGGCATTCAATTACACGGCGAGATGAGCGTCGAATTGATGCAATCCCTGCGCAAGGCGCTTCCCGAGCTGATGTTGTTTAAGAGCTTGATCGTGGGAAAATACTCACTGGCTGAGTTGAAAGCTCAGGTCGTTGCCTTTGCCCCGTATGCCGACGCTTTTTTGACCGATACGTGGGAAGTGGCAACGCAAAAATCTGGCGCCACCGGCAAGACCCATGACTGGCTTGTCTCAAAAGAGCTGGTAAAATTCTCGCCCAGACCACTGATTCTGGCCGGCGGATTGAATCCAGAAAATGTTTACGACGCTATTCTTTGCGTGATGCCATGGGGAGTGGATTCGCACACTGGGCTGGAAGGGGCGGATGGCCGAAAAGATGCGGCGAAGGTTCTCAAGTTCATATCCGAAAGCAAACGCGCCTACGCCGCTTTAGAAACCTCAGCCTTGAATGGCTAATTCGTAGTTTTTGAGAGTCTCGTCCCGATGCCGCTCTGGTGAGTAGAGCGCGGCCATTCGTAGCCTTCCTTCTTCTCCTAACGAGTTTCTAAGTGTTTCATTTTCAACCAGACGCGAGAGCGAAAGCGCCAAACTGGACACGTCGCCAAACTTGGCCAAAAGTCCGGTCTTTTCATGTTCGATCACTTCGTTTAGGCCCGGCACGTCGTAGGCGACCACGGGTTTTCCCATGGCGCTGGCTTCGGCCACCGTCATGCCAAAACCTTCGGGGCCAAGATTGGGCTGCACTACGGCGATAGCCGCCTCTATGATCGCGGCCGTCTCAGCCGCAGACTTTCGCCCTAAAAAACGAATCCTCGACGAAAGTTCAAACCGCTCAACCATTGCCCCCAACCTTTCGCGCTCAGGCCCATCTCCCAGAATCCAAAATTGCCAGGCCTCGTCTTCAATGCTCTTTAGCGCTTCAATCGCGTGGTGAAACCCTTTTAAAGGCACCAAACGGGCCGCCCCCACCAATAGATTTTTGGGTACGGTTACCTTCGGCAGGCCGGTCGGAATTGAGATGGGATTGGGAACAAAAGAGATTTTTGCTTTGCGGTAACCCTCCCGCATCAGCTCGGCTTGCAAGAAATGGCTCACCGCAAAAAGACGATGTACGGCTTTCAGGCCAGCGTGTTTTTTTTTAAACTCATAAACCGCATGAGCCCGATGCAGTGCCGTGCGCTGCGCATCCAGGCAGTGATAACGGTAGTGGAACTTCAAACAGCTCCAACCACTTTTTTGGGGGCAGACCGGCAGACCGCTTACCACACGCCCACTGGCGGGGCAGGTGGGGGCGGCGGTGTGGGCGGTAAAGACGGTAGGGAATCGCTCGGCGCTGCCGATAAAAACTCTGGGGTCAACGTGGTCAACGAAATGGACCACGGTCGGAATGCCGTCGCTTTTTTTGCCCACCACCTGCCACAATTTCGCAAGGGCGGCGTTCACTTTTGCTTTGGGGGTGAAGGAATTTAAATGGAAAATTTCGGGAATTTGGTGAAAGGCGTCGGCCGCAATCTGGCCGCTGCAGCTCTCGGCCACCCATTCTACCGCATGGCCAGCGGCGCGAAGTAGCTGGGTTGAGGCAGACACGATCTTTTCCTGCCCATATAGATCTCCTACCTTTTGAGAGACAATGAGGACGCGCATAGTTAGAATTGTAACACCTGACGGCGAAAGCAAATGAACGGCTTCTCAATAAAAGACAAAGTAGTGGTTCTCCGTTTTTCTCGTCTGGGAAGAATTCCGCCTGCCCAGTCAGCCGTTCAGATCCTAAGCGAGAACTTAATTCCGCTCGAAGTCGTTGAGTTTGGCGCTGACAACGACGACAACGAATGGATTGCCGGTCCTCCCGCAAAAAGACGAATACGCACTTTTCCACTGCCCTGGCTTCGCGGTGGCCTGCGGACTCTCTTCGATGTGAGCGCGACGTTTTTGCAACTTCTCTTGTGGATAGCCCGAGAGGGTAGGCCGCGTCTCTTCTTTGCCCATGGCCTCTACGAACAATGGGTCGCCAATCTAGTTTTCCGTCTATTAAATATTCCCTACGCCGTTGCGGTGCATGAAGTTTACGAGCCCGACGATCTATCGCTATTAAACCGTCTCTTTCTTTCGGGAGAAAAGCAGGCCTTGAAAGAGGCCGACTTTCTCATTTTCCCGGAAGAGAGCCGCGCTGAATATTACACCAAGCGCTACGGCTTAAAAAATCAACAGTTCGTGGTTTACAACTGCCCACGTCTACGCAAGACCGAGATGGCTTCGCTACGATCAACGTGGGCGGTGCCTTCTGATTCTATGGTGCTTGGTTACTTAGGTGGCATTGGTCGAGACAATTACCTGCGCGAAACCATTCAGGCCGTGTTGGATTTGCCGCAAGTCAGTTTTTATTACTGGGGTTGGGGCGACCAAGCGTATCTCGCCGAACTCGAAAAATTGGCCGAGCCGGCGTCTAAGCGCATTCGTTGGATGGGGGTTGCCGGTGAAGAGAAGTGGGCAATTTTAAAAGGATGGGATTTAGGCCTGTGTCTGTACCGGCCCGACTTACTTCGATTGAAAATGGCGGCAACGGCGTCAAATAAAATGTTTGAATGCCTTTCGGTCGGCGTGCCGGTGCTCACCACCAACGCCCCCGATTTTAAAAAATTTCTTGCGGCCAACCCGGTGGGGTATTCGGTTACCGACGTTTCGGTACCGGGCATTCGCCGGGGAATTGAAACGGCGCTGAGCCAATCCTCCGATTTGCAAGCCAAAGGAGCGATGGGCCGCGCTCGCTACCGCGACGCCTTTCATTTCGAAGCCCAATTCGCGCCGGTTTTGGCGGCGTTCAAGGAAAGGTTCGCGAAAGGCGTAAACACATAGAATTACCGTGTTTTATTCGTTTCTTCGCGAACCCGGTCTGAGGCCGGTGGCATCCCCGTTTCGAATCTGATAACTCTACGCCCATGACTGATTCCACCTATCTTTTAGAAGCTTTATCCCTTGCACACCATGGCTTAGGAAACTGCGCCCCAAACCCCGCGGTCGGGGTGGTGATAGTGGCAAACGGGCAGGTAATTGGGCGGGGATTTCACTCCGGGCCCGGCATGCCACACGCTGAAGTTGAAGCGATTCGTGCGGTGTCCGATGATCAGCTTGCGGGGGCCACTCTTTATTGCACGCTAGAGCCTTGCTGCCATTTTGGAAGAACCCCACCTTGTACGGATCTGATAATCGAAAAGAAAATCGGGCGCGTGGTTTACGGCCAAATAGATCCCAACCCAATCGTAGGTGGCAAAGGGCATAGCAAGCTACTGGCCGCCGGTGTGAAGGTAGATTTTTTACCTTTAGAGCTCATCGAAGATTTCTATAAAAGTTATCGGCTGTGGACCACCAAACGCCAGCCGTTCACCACCTTTAAAGTGGCCATGAGTCTCAACGGCAAAATCGCCGGACCTTACGGTCAGCCGCTCGACATTACTCATCAAGAGACATTCGAATGGACCCATCAAGGAAGAAAGAGATCGGACGCGATTTTAACCACCGTGGAAACCATTCGCAATGACGACCCGCAGTTTACCGTGCGCTTGGCGCGCGGCGAAGAGCGAAAACCCGTCTACGTGATTGACTCCAAACTGCGCCTTCCGATGACGGCGCGAATCCTGTCCACGGCGAAAGAGCTAGTGCTTTTTTACGGCGCGGGGGTCAACGAAGTGCGAGTGAAAGAACTTCAGGCGCGCGGGGTCACTTTGATTCAGGTGGCCCGCTCCAGCAGCGGCCTTGATTTGAAGTCGATATTGGCCGTAATCGGCGAGCGAGGCATTCAAGATTTGTGGATAGAGGCCGGGGCGGTTCTGATGCGATCGTTACTGAGAGAAAATTTGATCGATCGGTTGCATCTTTTGGTGGCGCCCACCTTTTTACCGGGTGACTCCTTAGGAGTGTTTGGAAACTCAGTTTCTGAAGGCGGCACCGAGCTTGACCTCAGGAAAGTGTTTCCCGAAGTGAGGTGGCAGCAACTTGCCTCGGTTGGACTTTGCACGCTAGAGAGAAGTCCTCGCTAATGTTTACCGGAATTGTCGACCACGTGGGGCGCGTTGGTGAGGTCACCACCTCGGGTAAAAAAGTTCTGCGCATCGAAACTCTTTTTTCTAATCTCAGCCCGGGTGAAAGCATCAGCGTTGACGGCGCCTGTTTAACGGTTATCGATCCGACGCCCGGAAGCTTCGGCTGTGAACTAAGTCTGGAGACCCTCAATCGCACCGTTGCCGGCGGATATCAAGTTGGCTCGTTGGTAAATTTAGAGAGGGCGCTGACCCCGCAGGATCGTTTGGGTGGCCACTGGGTAAGTGGTCATATTGACTTAACCGCCAGGGTGGCTAGCGTGGAAACTCAGGATGAGTTTTGGAAGATTGATTTTACCGGTCTGTCGAGAGAACAAAAAACTTACGTACTTGAAAAGGGATCCATTGCGGTGATGGGGACTAGCCTTACCATCAACAGTGTTAACGATTCGGGATTTTCGGTCACCTTGATTCCCCACACGTTAGAACGCACTAACCTAAAGCAGCTGAAGGCTGGCAGTCGGGTCAATCTGGAGTTTGATTGGATGATGAAGGTGATTTGCCGTCAGGTGGAACAAAATCTACAAAGACTACTCGTTGAAAAGGGGATGGCATGAACGCTCCAACAGGGCCCTCGCATCTGGCTTCGATTTCTGAAGCAGTGACTGATTTGAAACTCGGTAAAATGATTATCTTGGTGGACGATGAGGATCGAGAAAACGAGGGCGACCTGGTTCAGATCGCCGAAATGGCAACCCCGGACAGCATTAACTTTATGGCCCGCTACGCGCGCGGTCTGATCTGTGTGTCAATGGTACGCGAAGACCTCGACCGTCTCGGCATTCCGATGATGGTTGAAAAAAACTCTTCTCAATTCGGCACGGCCTTTACCGTTTCAGTGGAAGCCGCGGCGGGCGTGACCACAGGAATCTCGGCGGCCGATAGAGCCCGCACCATTCACGTTTTGGCTTCGGGCAGCAGCACCCCTCGCGATGTGGTTAAACCTGGCCACATATTCCCGCTTCGCGCCAAAGAAGGTGGTGTTCTGGTTCGGGCCGGCCAGACCGAAGGCAGTGTCGATTTAGCTAAACTTGCCGGCTGTCGACCCGCCGCCGTGATTTGTGAAATTATGCGCGATGACGGTACCATGGCGCGCATTCCAGATCTGATTGAGTTTGCTACTACCCACCACATGAAGATTATTTCGGTTGAGCAACTCATCGCTTACCGCATGGAGAATGAGCGATTGGTGACCGAAATTGCCGAAGCTCGCATGCCCATTGAACCGTGGGGCGATTTCAAATTTAAGGTTTTTGAAAGCAAGATCGATGGGGCTCAGCACACGGCCTTGGTGCGTGGTGAGATTTCCGTAGACTCTCCCACCCTGGTGCGCGTGCATTCGGAGTGTCTAACCGGCGATGTTTTTGGGTCGGCTCGCTGCGATTGCGGCTGGCAACTTAGAGCGTCACTAGACCAGATCGGCCGCGACGGTGGCGTTCTGTTGTACATGCGCCAAGAAGGGCGCGGCATTGGTCTGGTGAACAAAATCTTGGCCTACAACCTTCAAGACACGGGACTGGATACCGTGGAAGCCAATCACAAATTGGGCTTTAGGGCCGACGCCCGGGATTACGGTATTGGATCACAGATTTTGCAGGCCTTGGGCCTGAAGAAAATTAAACTCCTTACCAATAATCCCAAAAAGATTTTTGGCATCAAGGGTTTTGGCATTGAGATCGTTGAGCGAGTTGCCATAGAATCAGAGCCCAACGAGTCTAATTTGGGTTACCTACGGACCAAAAGGGACAAGCTGGGCCACTTGCTTAGCCTGCCAAACTAAACCGTGAAGATGGCACTTTGGAAAGAAGCATGAAAATCATCGATCTCCAGAAGAACGCTCCCGTTCCTTTCAACGTAGGAATTGTAGTGGCTCGATTTAACCCCGAAGTGACCTCACGACTATTGGAAGGCGCCTTGGGCCGGTTGAAAGAGCTCGGCTTTAACGATGATAAAATCACGGTCGTTCACGTTCCGGGTGCCGTGGAAATCCCCCTCATTGCCAAAAAGTTGATTGAGGGGGCTCGTTTTCGCGCCATCTTGGCGCTGGGTGCGGTGATTCGGGGCGAGACTTCACACTTTGATTACGTTTGCCTGATGGCCTCTAATGGTTGTCAGCAGCTTTCACTAGAATCGGGAACGCCGGTAGTGTTCGGCGTGCTCACCACTGAAAACGAAGCGCAAGCGATGGAACGCTCCGGCGGGTCGATGGGTAACAAAGGCGCCGATGCCGTAGACACGGCGATGGAAATCGTGGCTCTACTTCGCGTGCTTACGTCTTAGCTCTCCGAGAGATTCCGCAAAAAAAATGGCTCGCCTGATTCCTTGATTGCCGGGCCTATTTTTATAAGTTGCGCCAGTTTTTAGAATGGTGGCAGTTACCAGCCTCGATGTTGCAATTGAGGAGTTTCGTTTATGCGCCTTCTAATTTTCTGCCTGGCCTCCGTCGGTTTTACCCAAATCGGATTTGCCGTAGAGCATAGTGGCAAGATGTCGGCGACAACAAGATGGGTTTCGGCGTCGGAGTCGCTTATCAACGCCACCCCTTATTTCACCTCTCCCGACGGCCGCACCCTTAGTGAAAAATGGTCAGTCGCTAACCAAACCGGATGGGAAGTTTTGGCGCTCGATGAAGTGTCGAAAAAACTCGCGGCGGCAAGTAATCCCCTTGGGCCGCAACTTTACTTGCCCCAAGTCCATCCGATCATCATCGAGTATAACCTCAATGCAGAGCAGTGGCTTTCGCTCACCAAGGCAAAGCAGGCTCTTACGGCCAGCGAAGTCGCAAAGAATCTTGTCGGAATAAAAAACGATACCAAAAATTTGGTCCATTGGCGCAGCAGATTGAAAAAACTTTCTGAGCAGCTACCGCTTGCGCTGCAAGTGATCAAAAAGACTGAGTCTGAAATCGACTTGTGGGACATTTCTGAGGCGATTCGTACGTTTTTCTCGGGCAGTAATCTGACCCTTTCAGAGCTCACTAAGCTAACGGAGATGGCCCTTCCGCTTCGGCGTCTGCAACCTGCGTACCCGTACGAAGCGAAATTGATGCGTGCCTTTTCATCGCAACTCTTCGCTTTCCGGTTAACGCCCGGTGAGTGGATGAAAGATTGGCGCGCCATTGCCGCACATTATAAACTTTCTCAACGCCAGCTCAATGTCGATTGGGTCGTTCCGGTTAAAGTCGGAGATGCCGTTATCGACTTAAAGTGGGCGACGCGGGGAATCTACCTTGGCAAGGTCGAGAAAATAGAAGGGCAGGGTCAAAATACTATCTACTCCCTTTCATTTCCCTCCCATCGAGGCGAGATATTTAATCGCCGAGCACATGAATTCTCAAACTCTATTCCCCAGTACATGGGCTTGAAATCGGGCCTGCCGTTCGTTGATATCGAGGGGGATGCAGGCGTAGTGAGCTATCTTTTTGCCAATGGCAACGCGGTGGTTCAATACGACGGTGAAGAACGATTCCGCTATGTACAAACAGGTCGTTTACGCCGGAATCTTGAGCCTGGCGCCGAAGTGATGATTAACATTCTGGCGAAAGGTCATAGCTGGGAGTTTGGCACAATAAGAGGAGTTCGAGGCAAGCACGAGTATCTGGTAGACGTAGGCGGCAGGCTAATTCCAGCAAAGCGTTTTGATCTGATTCAGGTTTGGAGTGAGGCCGGAAAACGAATTGGTTCTTTTCAAGTGGGGGATAGAATTCTGTATCACCCGTTTTCAATGGATAGGGCAAGCATTCACTCAATTTCTATTGAAGCGGATGAAACCCACTTGGTTGATAAGGTTTGTGAAGATGGCACCATCGTAACTTCTAAGGTATTACTCCGTACCAAATCCCCCGAAGGCAGAGATCTGGAAGTGCTTGAGCAACAGCCTCGGCCAAAGCCACAAATTTACGCCGAGCCCCTTTTTTAGGCTCCTTCTAACGGTGACAATCTACGCCGGCAGTTTTTGCGTATTCTTACACAGTTCACCGAACGAATTCTTTAGGTTTAGGCTCAAACTCGGCGGGTATTTGTTTTGCACTCTTTGGCTTCGGATAAGTGTAGGCCGAGGTCCGTAAGCTGAGGAGCTGAAGTTGATTGAGAAAGCACAAAATACTGTGATCGCTATTTTTTTGCGATCTATTGTATTCTTAGCGGCGTGCTTTGCCTTCTGCTCATCCAGTCTATACGCCGGCGAAGTAGATCCTTCTTCCGCTAATCCCGCAAAAGACTCGACGACTGATTTCATCCAACAGATCGATGGCCTTGAGAAGACCTTGGTCGA
>JAYSWN010000128.1:0-26597 GCA_043718025.1 Pseudomonadota bacterium | reverse complement strand
TTCGTAGGCAATCCCCCAGCCAATTTCGATTGCCGGAGTGAAATGCGCCTCAAAGGGAATATTCTGGAGACCAACAAATCCTATGAAAGTTCTTTGTTTCTTTTCGAACTCCATTGTGCACGTCTCCTATCATAAGGTTACGTGTCCTGTCTAAATGGGGAGGACTCCAACAATGGCTACATTCCCGATCCGGCAGGAGCCGGCGGCGCCAAATTGACAGGGTTTAAAATGAGGTAGCGGCCACGTTCGATAGCGGCCCCCAATCGCAATTGTCGCGAAAGCCTTTCTGACCATCCCTCTGCCGCGCTGCTATCTTCAGGACGCATGCGGGCCGCCACCGAACTTGCTTCGATTAAAAAAGGTTGAAAGCTATTGTCACCGTCTACAGAAGTGTGATTTTCCGCCCACATGCGAGCGGCATCTCTGAACGCCGTTAAGTAACGTTTTTCGCTCCACTTATACTTTGCATTGAGAAGGATTTTTGGTCCCCAACCAAGGGTATAGGAAAGAAGTCCTAGGGGCCTCCAAACCCATTTGTGGCCTGGCTCGGGAATAGCATCGGACGGCATCAAATTGGCTTCGGGAGCGACGTTGGTCAACAGATGAGGCTGAAAGGAGAGCGCCTCTTTTATATTGCCCCAAACACCCAAATTTGTGCCTGGTAGAGTAACGGTCTGTCCGCCGATGTGAGTCCCGACGAGAGAAACGATATCACCCTTGGCGCGATAGTTTGTAGTGACAACGCGGGCGGCAATGGCCGGCCTGTAGTCACCTTGACGACTTAGCGCTTCTACCGCGCCCAGGCCATTCCAAGTGACCACTTCAACCGGCCCAAATTCCGTGCTCGTACCTCTTGCAGCTTCTAGTTTATACGCCAGACTCGTTGCGGCCACTCCGCCTAAGCTGTGAGCCGAAATATCGATCTGTGCGCCTTCACGCATCCCGTTGACCAAAAAAGCTTTTGTCTTATTGAAGAGCTCACCGACAATTTGATCTACGCCATGCCGACCATCCGTGATCATGTCCGTAAGCCCTTGGGTTCCGGCCACTCCCACGGTCAATACTTTCACCCCTGATTCATTGTAGGACTCCGTTACAAATACCTTAAATCCGGAATAGGAATCACTCCCGCCATGGACCAGTTTTTGGCCGAGGGGGAGCAAGCGTTTAAAACGTTCTAAAGCTTCGGTTAAGGCCTTTCCCGTGGGATAAAGATCCGCCTCAGGGTACTCATAAGCGAGGTCCGCTACGCTAAGAAGACCTCTGTGCTTTGCAGAAAGCCCTGGCGCATCGTACCGGGCCGTCTTCAGGTAACCGTTTGAGGCAACGCCCAACTTAAATTCGCGGGCCAGTGGATTTCTGCCGAGCGCCGCCCGTCTTACCGTTTCGTTCTTGCTACGAGTGGCACGCTCGATCGCGGCAGTTGATTCAATGTGATTCATTTTGGATAGCGCCTCAAGCGCCAGCACGCTAACGCTAGTGAATTCATGCGGTCGTTCAAGTATTTCAATGGCAAAGGCCCGTGCCTCCGGATCGGTGCGCCCCTGGAGGGCACGCATTGCCATCTCCCTAACTTCCACGTGCGGCGACCCAAGAGCTCTTTCAAAGGGACGGGCCACCCCTCCGGATGAATTGGCCACCGTTAGCGGAAGAAAGGGTAATAAAGAGCATGCGGCCAGTGGTATTGCTTTGTCCGGGCTTCGATTTTCATCGGCGTCCCATTGCAATGCCCTGTGCGGGTTAAGTGCATTCGCCACCTCTTCGGCCTGAATTTGGATGGGCCGAACGTCGTATCCCGAGCCGATCTCTCCGTTCACAATTTTCCAAGCCTTGGAACTTTCAAGAAACACCTCATTGGCGCGGCCGGCGATACGATCACAGGCATTAGGATCGTGGTCAAAATGGCGTCTTCTTGTAACTTCAATGTTGATCTGTTGAAGTAACTGGAGGGAATCTCCTTCGTTTCTCCGCCTTAGAGCATCCACAACGGCTAACAGCACGTCGGTGTCAAAACGATCTGCTTCCAGCTCTCGATTGACCAATCTTCGAAGGGCCGGAACTGTCGACACACTGTAGTTCCGACGTAAAGACCGGGCCGCATTGGCCCGGACCTCTGGGGCGTCATGCTCTAAAAAAGTGTGGATCAAATGCGTATCTCTTCCATTAAAGACTCTAGCCTGCGACTCTTTGTTTAGAAGGCGATATTCACCCGTCTTAACCCAGCTTGAAAAAAAACCATCGTTCCACCGCTGTATTTCATCGACAAGCCGGTTCTCTCCGAGTCCAGATAACTTGAAATCGTCGATTAGCCTTTTTGTCAGCATGATTCGAAGGTGGTCGGTAATACCCAGCTCCGTTAAAATCATGTGGGCTCTCGCACGAGTGGAAGGTTCAATTCCCATGAGAGCCAACATTTTAAGACTGAGTTTAACGGATTCGCTGGGTTGGCCCCCATTGATGCGTATCCCCGTAACGTAGCTGTCTAAAAGTTCGCCCTGGTTTAATATTACTCCATGAAAAATATCCTTTGGCTCGTTCCGTCGAGCCGCCTCATTATCCGAGAGCTTGCCAGTTAAAATCTCCAACGCCGCCAATCTTTGAGCTTCGGTAACGGATAAGGAGTGTTCCTCCTGACGTACCCGGTGGGATGCCATAATTCGCTCGCGGAGTTCTATTCGTTCTTCGGCCTGCTGGCGGCGTGACTGTGGATCGGAGGGAAGTTTATCAACCCAATGCAAAACCGCTTTAGTAAAAGCCTCCTTGGGTTTGCCATCAACATTAGCGTGACTCATAAGCTCGCTACGGACTGCCCCTGGAGCGACATATTCTTCTAAATTTAAGGAGGGCTTGGGCGTGGGGGAACGCGATAGGCTAATCATCCCTTTCAAGCAAGTAACCAGTGAGAAGGCGCACGCAGAGTCGCCTACTAGCAAGAGAAACAAAAACAAGAACCGAAAGAAGCCGCTAAAACGCATAAGCTGCCGTAAAAAATCGTTAGAGTTTTTGAAAAGTTTCAATGAGTGATAGAGCAAACTCTATGCCGTAGAACCCAAGCCGCCATTGCCTTTAAACGCTTGAAAGTATGCAGTTATTACATATGGCGAGCCGAGAAAAACAGAGTTTTTTGTCTACGTAGACAACCGGTGTACAAAATCTGGTCAGTTAGTGAGCGCGGTGGGTTCCGAAACGGCTCGGCTCGGTTACCTAGCTAATGTTGTACCGCGATCTATTTCGGTCGGCGTGGTGTTTGGCCGGCCTGAATCGGAAGCGCACTTGAGTAAGATTCACACCTTCATTCGCGTGGGGGACACCGTTTATGAAGTGGATACCCCCACCAAAGAGGCGCCGGACAGCGGGCAGGTCAGAAAATATAGTGCCGAAGAATACTATCAAAAACTCCTGACCCGCTCGGATAAACCAATTCGAGGTGAACTGCTTTTCTCTTTTGTTGCTTTTCATGCTGCCCCAGTTCAACTCCTTCTTCGACCAATCCCGCAAGCCCGTCGCCAAAAAATGGAGATCGTGCAGACCAAGCCTTAACTCTGCGGGGTCACATCAAACTACCCATTTGTCTTTTTAAAAGCGGAATGCAAAAATTTGCACCTTACGAACTATATTCGCATTTTAAGAATAATATTCGCAATATGAGAATGTCGTACCCGTGTTGTCGGGTTGGGGCCCAAAGTAATCGTGGGTTTTGGTCATCGGATGCAGGTCGGTCAAGTTCGACCTTAGCCGTCTGAAAATTATTTTGGACTTCCGATGTAATTTTCTCGAGCGCCTCCACGGGCTTGGTTTCGTCTACGCGAATGTATAGTGTCTCGCCGTTCGCAACAAAGTTTTGGGAAAGAACAGAGGACTCCCCCTTCTGGGCCATTTTTATTGCGCCGCGATATTCGTCCACGAACTTTCTTAATTTGTAACGGATGCCTTTTCTGAAGAAAAAACTTCGCAACGCCGCGGCCGAACTTGGCGGCAACTGGGTATATACCGAAGGCGCGGGGCTGAAATCCGACGTGAATGGCGAAGCCTATTTATGTCCCTAATGCCCTAGGCAAAATGCCCTTAAGTCTGGTTTGGACCGACTTGAAGGTGAAACCCGATTCCTAGACGGGCCTAATCTGTCGTGATAATTCCAAGGGCTATGAAAGCATTCCTGGTTTTGGTGATTGCGGTGGTCTCTATTTTGGGTTGTGTTGCGAAACGCGAATTTGTCGATCCCAATGCCTATGCTGAGGGAAGGCCGATGCGCCACGGTTTCTGGTTTGGTACCGAAAGTCCTAAGGTTGAGCCCGCCAAATTTACGCCCGACGCCAAATCGGCTGAACGTGGGGCCCGCGTTTATGCCGCTAACTGTATTAAGTGCCATGGGCCGCAAGGGCGAGGAGATGGCCCGCAGGCTTCTCAGTTAAAAAACAGGCCGGCCAATTTAAAATCACTAGCTGGAATGTTTCCGCGCAGTAGCTTCTTCATGCAAATTTCGGGCGGAAAAAACGAGATGCCAGCCTGGCAAGACGCGCTTAGCGCTAGTGACATTCAAGACCTAACCCAATATCTGCACACTTTAGTTCCTTCTAAATAGTCTACGCACCCGCTACCTTTCCGGCCGTAAAGTGGATGGGCACCTTTTCCGCCTTTTCCGGAGCACCACCAGAATACGACGACAGCGTATACAGCCGTTAAAAATTAGCGCGGAAAAGAAAGAAAATCCTGCTTAAATTCGTGGCACTTAGGTTGCATTCTAAAGTGAGGATACAGGGGACTTTATGTCGGGCAAAACACCGCTATTTCCATTTCTTTTTTTAACCTTAGTAACCAGCCAGGCACTGGCCTGCGGTGGATGTAAAGAGCATCAAAGCGCTTCGGGGCAGGACAATGGAAACACCGTCACAATGGATGATTCGGCTTCAAAACGGGGTTTTGCGGATCGAAAACCGGCCTCTGAAGGACGCTCGGTCTTCCGGATGAAAAAAGACGGAACGGTAGAGGTTACCCGAGAGACTCCGGCTGAGGCATCTCGGCGTGCCCAACTCGAAGTCCAAAAGAGATACTAAAAAAAGAACACATTACCCTTCCAGATGGCGCGTTTGTGGTACTCACGGCTGCACCGAACGTCATGTTCTTACCGTTCGGCGACGTGATGGTGAATCCTGCCTGGCGTTTCCCCCCAAAAAAAAAAGGGCGCAGGTCCTTACCGGACCTGCGCCCGCAATAGTCGGTGATTCGCCTGGTTTATTTCACCGGGCAAGTCACTTCGCCGCCATCAAATTCACAAGTGAGGCTAACGTTTACCGTAGTGGCAAGCTTGCCAAACTCAAACACACCCTCGGGGCTCGATTCGGCAGATTCAGCCATCATGGCCCGAGCGGCGAACTTCCGAACGCCACCGTTCTGAGATTGGACGTTGGACGACACCGACGTGATTTTCAGTCCGCGCAGCCCACATTGTTCGGCAAGAAGCTTCACCTTGGTGGTCGCTTTGGCGACCGCCTTTTTTGTTGCTTCGGCCTCTTGCCGCTCTTGCGTTGCAGGGCTCAGCGCTGGAGTTGGTGATTCAAAGGTCAGCCAGGTGTGAGCGGAACTATCTTCTTCATTGAATACATGCTTATCGACCAAGGCGTAGATCTCTTCTTGGACTTTCGGCAGAGAGTCTTTGCTGCCAAGCTTAGCCGATAGCGTTTTTGCGGTTTGCCATCCCGAGCACAGTACCTTCTCAGCTCCTCTGGCGCTGCTGATCACTTTGCCTCGCTGCACATCACCACCGACGGCGGTGAAGGGATTTTCAACGCCTCTTGGCGCTGGAGAGGTTTTTAGCGCGTTAGTAAGTAGGGCCTCAACCGCTTTTTCCAAACTGGCATTGGCTCCAATAGCCTCGGTACCGGTTTTATAGCAGCGGGACTGTACGGTGACTTCGATGTTGTAGTACTCAGCCGCGGCTGTGACCGACGCGACTTCATTCACACTTAAAGATCCGGCGCCTGCCAAACTTGATATTCCCAGTAGGGCGGCACTCAGTAACATTTTCTTCATACGTAAGCTCCTTATGCTTGCTGGGCTTCCCCAGCAAATTTTTTTTCAAGAAGCTAGTCTAAGACGCGCAGCGTTAACCATGTCAAGTGGTGGCGCTCTTCACTTTTTTTTTTACTGATAGAGAAGAAGACCTCAACTTCTTGACTTTTAGTTCAAAAATGAACTGGGCCACTGTTTCCCTTTGCTGCGTTACCTTCGCCCAAGCGGGTCAGCAAAAAAGGTACCCACTTACTTTTGGAAAAGTGGCGGTCGAGAGAGAGGTGCGGACGTCCGGAGGAAGAACCGCCGAAAGTAAGTGGTTACCTTTTCACAATTAATTAGAGAGCGTAGTTTTATACGATTGTAAGACAATCAACGGCGTCGCCGGGAAGCTTTAGAGAATGGGCGGAAGATATCGCCATAGCGACAGCATTTGTGCGGCATTTTCGGAGGTAAAACGAAAAACGCTGAATCAGCCTTTCGATTCACTCAGCGGTTTCATCCTAACTAATTTGGTAGCGGGGGTAGGATTTGAACCTACGACCTTCGGGTTATGAAGCCCGCATGCACTGAGTTAAGGTCATAACGTAAGTAACTAGAAACACGGTTCAATTAATAAACAAAACCGGGGGTTAGACTCCTCAGACAGTTAAGCTTCCTTCGGATCTTTTCCACTGATTTCGGTTGGTTTCCATTCCTGGTGCTACAGATGTGCTACACCGGGCTTTTCTCCTGATTGCCATCGGGCTTGCGTGCCATCCAGTCCACCGGCGAAGTGAGCCAAGTGGCTTAAGGAATCCAGGCTCTTTGCGGTGGAAAGGTCGGGCACTCCGTTTGGCTCGGGCCTGTTGGCAACTGTCCATTGGCGTTTTGGGCCTGTATAACTACTGCAATGTTGGTGGCAACGACATGAAGCAGAGAAAAATCTCGTTCGGAGAATTCAAGGCTCTCCTTCTTGTCTGCAATCGTGAGAATGCCCACAAGGAGCTCCCCTACGACAAGGGGGAACAACATGCAGGAGTTGGTTTTGTAGCTGTGATTTCCGTCTTGATTACGGGTGCGAATATGATTCCGAAAACGAATGTCAGAGGAGATGTCCCGGATAAAGAGCGGGGTTCGATGCTCACAGACATAACCCAGGATTCCATGCTTTATCTCGGTCACCCTTTTTATTAATGGCTTCGCATCGTGTGAGCTGATGATCGAATGAGCCCGCAGCGCCCGCTCACCCAAAGTCTCTTCCAATAGATAGATCGTGGAACGTTCTGCTTGGATAGATTTCGTCACCTGAGCCAAGATGTCCGAGATGACGCGTTCTCCATGTAGCGAGTGCCTGACAGTGCGAGAAATTCCTAATAACATATCGTCCGTCTGACGCCGATACCGCATGGATCGGGTCTTAGAGATGTAATCAATGAGCCCAAGCCCTAAAATACAAAGGGAGAACCAGAACGGATAGGTCGTACCCAAGGTGTACAGTGAGGCCCGAACCCCTGGGGGCCACATTTCGGATAGAGGCCCTTTCACGGAGCTCGCAGAAAGCATTGCTGTAAAGGTACCAAAAACGAAAATTGTTATTTCATAACGAATGGTCGGCAATTGCGACCTCCAGTTATGACTCCTCTTGAAGACCTGAACGCTTCGAAAAAGGAGAATTCCAACGACCCAGATTGCCGTATAGAGTGCTGTCGCGCTAAGGACCGAGTCCCATAAGGAGAGATAGCGCGGCGCCGGCAGTAGTCCTGAAAGCAACAACGGGGCCATAATTAGAGTCCAAAGGATAGCGATACCGTTGTTTAGGAGTTCGCCTCTTCGACGGCGGTTTATATAAAAGTAGGCTGATAAGAGAGTGAAAGCGGAAAGAGACAGCCCGAACAAGCGAAAGGCTCTTTGAACACGGTAGTCGGCAAAACTGAAAATAAACCCATTGGAATGTAACAGTGTCATTGCGCCCAGGAGCATATAAATCGCAAAATATAGGTACTTTCGATTCGTAGGGTTAAAAAAGTAAAACAGCAGGCAGGCAATAAATCCGATAAGCGTAAGCGCCAGATAGATGTTATGGGCAATGTGAAAATAGAACTCATTCTTGGCAACCACAGAATAGACGTCGCTAAATTCCCCCAAGAATGAAGGGACTCGCGGCACTGAGACAATGGCTGGAGAAATGCTGGCCTTGGGATCTACTTTTACAATAATCGTATTGGAACCATTTTTCCTTAAGAGACTGCGATCGAACGGATAGTAGGCGAGAGTAAATGTAAAATTAGAACCGCCGATGAACTGACCGTTAAGAAAAACTCGATGAGCACCGCAGATGGGCCCTAGGACTATGGTGGGCTGTAACAGATTTAGGCTGGTTTCGAACTTTCGCCTCATCCAGTACGGCGTAGAAAGCTCTTCAGTGTATTTAGTATATGGCCGGACCAAGGGATGCCAATCCTGTTCGATCTGAACTCCATCCGGTTCTTCCACCGCGGCGTAATCGTTATGTTTGTACTCCCAGCCGTCCATGAGAGAGAGGCGGTCGGCGACAACGGCTGGTGTCCTTCCTGTTGTCTTCCCCAATTGGTACGACTGATAGCCGTCGAGAGAATGAAAATTTAAATAGGCAAAGAGGGACAGGACACAGACGGCAAGTCCGGCCGTGGCGCCATGCCGTAGGCGTTCAGACGGACTAGAATTCGAAAATCGAATTTTTAGAGAGGTGTTCCTCCGAAACGGCCACCAATTTAGGCGGTGAGTTTGCTCCCACGGCAATCGAATTTTATAAAGAACGGTTGGATGAGAAACGTGCTTTAAACGTTTCTTGCCAAGGCGCTTCAGGCGGATCTGTTGGTAGGGAAAAACCTGATCGGCAACAGTGCGGCTGACACAGATTCCACCCGGTTCGGCAAATCCCTCGATGCGGGAGGCGATATTGACTCCATCCCCTAGGCTGTCCCCTTCGGAAAAAACCACGTCACCCAAATGAATTCCGACACGGGTTAAAATCCTTCGATCCGTCGGCTCGCCCAGGTTTCTTTCATATAGGCAGGTCTGAAGCTCAATCGAAAAAAAGACGGCGTCGATCGCGCTAGAAAACTCGAGGAAAAAAGCGTCCCCAATTGTCTTGTTTTCGCGCCCCCCATATTGGGGTAAAAACCGGCGAACGATAGTCCGATATTCTTCAAGTAGCTCTAGCCCAAGACGCTCATCCTTGGTGACTACAGAGCCGTAGCCAACCAAGTCGCAGAATAGCAGGGCGACAAGATGTCTTTTCTGATTCAAGTTCATACAGTTCTTTACGATGCCTACAGCTAATTTCCCGATGTTGCTTAATAGTGTGCAATCAGGGGGCCGTTTACGATCTATACGAATTTCGGATTTTAATGGGTAAGGCCAACGGGTTAGACCGTTGTTTGGATTTCGAAATAATTCGAAAGTTGTCTAGTTCATTGACGGAGTCTCCCTGAAGAATCGGTGAAACGCCTGAAAACAAAGGAAATTCCGAAACGCGCCCAAAAGCCCACTAATTGTATACAGACTGGTCAGGCGGCCCACCCCAAGACCAGTGCGGATGTCTTTGTGCCCGAGAAGAAGCGCCCCTTCTTCAAAGTGGGTAAAGAGCTCAAAAAGCGCATTGACTCGTAATCGTCGACAACGCGACTCCCCAAGACTCTCTCACCGAAATCCGGGAGAATTGGCGCATGCGAATCAAACTCTTTGCAATAGCGTTCCTTTTCCTCCTTAGCGCGTGTGGCGGGTTGAAAAAACCCACCGCGCCTTCTGGCACCCTCGATCAAACGATGGCCGCAAGCTTTGCCAGTTCTGGAAGCAGTTCGCTGTTTGCCTATAGCAATGCTTTTAATAATGATGTGGTCTCGATAGCCGGCGGCCAAGCCTCACGGGCCACCACCGACTTCTCTAGCTGCACGACTAAGACGGCCTTTACCGACGGGACCGACGCCGATGGAATTCCTCTAAACGGAACCGCCACCATCGCTTGCACTAACCTCGCCCCCTCCACCAGCATTAAAATGGATGTGTCGGGAACCGGAACCTTCACGGATAAGGATGACGCCAAGAAATCCCCTTTGGGGGGATTCAAAACGACCCTCTCAAAATTCTCCGTAAAACTCACCACCGGGGTCGCCACCGTAGACTCAAGCTTTAATGGCTTCGTGGATCTTACCGACAATGGGGCTGGTGCGAGCTACAGCTTTTCTTCGGAAATGGTGGCGGAATTTTCCGCCACGGCCGCGGGGCAAAACCAGAGTGGAAAATACGGTTACTGGTTCGATATGAAACTCACCCCGACCGACCCCACCCTGCCCAAGGGCGGCGGAACCATCAGTGACGCCACGATTTGGTTTATCTCCTCTTTGAAAGGCGCGGAATATACGCTGAAGGGAACTTGCACCAACCTTACCTACAGCACGGTGGCGCGGGCTTCGCTTTTCCACTCAGGTACCTGCGAATTCGTGGCCGGCGGTCCGGACAAGCTAGAGGTCACTTATACGGCCGGCGTCGCCGCCTGGAAATTCAAGGGCGTCGCCATCTCAAAATAAAAAGGCCCGGCGTTAGTCGGGCCGGTTTGGGGACAACTCCACCACTTCGCCTCGTCGGGAACCTGGCTCAGGCTCACGATAGAATTTGATCGAACTCAAAGTCCTGACTTCTCCAGCACCATCAGCTCCTGATTTTGCAGCCACGTTTGGCCGGTGTGCAATTGGGAGAATCCGTACCTCTGGAGTTTTGCAGCTAAAAAATGGCGGTTGTAGCGAACCCGGTGAAGCGGGGAGTCTTCGTACGGACCGTAGGCATTTTTCGGATTTATGCTGAAGGCGGGATTAGCGTCATCTTGGTAGATCGTGAATATCACCCTCCCTTCGATCTTCAAGACCCTAGCGAGTTCTGCCAAATAAAAATCAAGGTCGTCGGGCAAAAGGTGCGTAAAGACAGAGAAGAAGCAGGCTATATCAAACGTAGTATTTGGCAGCGGAAGCGGACTAAGGGTTGAGGTCCCGTAGGGCCGGTAGCGATCGTTGCGCATCTCTACTTCGAAAAACTCCATGAAAGAATGCCGTTTGAAATGGAGACGACACCAATCCACGTGAGGCCGACTCACTTCGATTCCCGTATAGCACCGCACGGTTCCCAGCGTATCGAGAATGCCTTGCCCCAAACGGCCCGTCCCAAAGCCGACGTCTAGAATGCGGCTATTTCGATTCAATCGTCCAAGTTCCGTCACCAACCGGGCGTCTCGCCGGCACCCTTCGCGGTAGTGAAACCGCTGCCACCGCCTTAGCCCGTTGCGCATGAGTCGCTGCGGCGGAACTCCAGTCAACGAAGAAAGAATTGTGTTAATCCTTATCTGGTGAGGCATGGCGCGATTTTACCATAGCGAAAAGTCGGTATTCAACCGACGGCGTGGAGAAAAAAGGTGTTCTTTTTCGAAAAATCGAAACTGCTGGCAGTGGCGGCGGCCAAACGGAATGAAAACCGAACCGCAGCCCCGTTTCCTTTCCTAGTGATCGATGGCTTGCTTCCGGATCACTTCGCGCAAGAGGCGGCTCGGGAGTTTCCCACTGAAGAACAGAGCGCCTTCTTAGAACCGAATAGTCGCTTTCAGAATAAGAAGCGTGTGCTGGATCAGGAAAACGGTTTGGCCGGAATCTCCTCCACGCTCCGCCATATGCTAAACGAGTTTAACTCCCTGGCCTTTGTCGATTTTTTGGAGTCGCTCACTGGCATCGAGGGTTTGATTACCGATCCGCATCTGCGCGGCGGTGGCGTGCACCAGGTCATGCCCGGGGGGAAACTAGCGATTCACGCCGACGTCAACGTCGACCGGCATAGGTGTGGAAAAGGTGCCCATCCCCTTTACGGCCGGAAAGGTAGCGGGTGCGTAGACTATTTAGAAGGAACTAAAGTGTGCAGATATTGGGTTAGGTCTTGAATGTCGTTGGCGCTAAGGGCGTCTTGCCAGGCTGGCATCTCGTTTTTTGCGCAGATTAGGCCCGTCTAGGAATCGGGTTTCACCTTCAAGTCGGTCCAAACCAGACTTAAGGGCATTATGGACATAAATAGGCTTCGCCATTCACGTCGGATTTCAGCCCCGCGCCTTCGGTAAATACCCAGTTGCCGCCAAGTTCGGCCGCGGCGTTGCGAAGTTTTTTCTTCCAATCGGAAGGCAGAGCGTATGGCGGCGTGGAGACAACCTTTCCTCTTGAACTGCATTTTTGCACGTCGGTACGCATTTCAGTAAGAGTTACTTTTTCTCCGCCGGCGGTAAGACTGGCGCAGGCCGGAAGAAAGAAAAGGGCGCCAAATAAAATCCAAAGGTGTTTATTCAAGTTCAATCTCCTCCGCCAAACCATTGCTCGCGAACCTCATCGGCGGGATAGCGGCCCGAGAGGGCCAGTTCATGGATACGCTGGCCAGAGCACTTGGTTGCGGCCTCGTAGTTCGGCAGCTTGCGCGGATCGACTTCGCTGGAAGCCAGGTAGTCGCGCACCAATTCTACGAACACCGGCTGAAGATCTCGCCAGTCATCTGGTTTAATCGACCATTTCGAATAAAAATTTACGAGATCAAAATACAGGGTGGTGATTCCCCGTTCTTTCTCGGGATTGGGCGAGGGGCGCGGCGGCCTCACGTGCGCATTCGATGTTTCCCCATGATACTGCACAATTTCGTCCGCTAGCTTTAACAAAAAAACTTCTGGAGAAAGATTTTGGGTAAATAACCGCTGTGCACTTTCCACAAGGTTCATGGGAACACCTTGGGAATAATTAAGTTCACTCCGTCGCCCTTTGCGGAAAAGGATTTCACAGCGTCAAAGCCATACTTTCGGGCCAGATACCCCAATTGATGAGTGACGGAATAATCCGGCGAAATCAAAGCATCCTTTGAAATCCCTAAACGGTCCAGCACCGACTTGTCCGTAAGATCGAGCACGCGTTTCGCCTGCACCGTCTGCTTTTCAAAAATTAGGGCCTCTTTGGTGAACCCTGTATTTTCGGCCACGAGCACTTTAAGGGCGCTCTCCTCGGTGCCCATGGTGGTGTATAGGGACATCTCTCCCGGCTGTGAAAAACGATGATTGCCCTTGAGATTTCCCAAGTGAGTCCTAAAGACATCCGAGGGTGTCGCCTGATGAACTACGCCGGCCTTATCCGTAAATTCCCTGGGAATTCCCCGCCACACAACGCTCTCTTCCGCCGTAAGGGCGGCGCCCTTTATTTCGCCAAGTGTAGCTTCGAATTTCGTGAAAGAACGGGCGGTATCCGACAACGAGCTTACCGATCCAAATACCCGCTTTTCCGTAGCCAAAATGATGTCGGCATTGAGAGTTTGGCGGACAAGAAACTCACGACCGCCCGACGAGAGAACGATCCCCTCCCTCTGCATCGCCACTTCAACTTGGAACAGGTTTCCTAAGTTCTTCGGAGTGGCCTCCGGCAAGATGGCGAGCTCGCGGTGAATCTGCTTGGCCATTTGCGCCATCTCTTTGCCGGCTGGCGACTTACTCCACTGGCCTACCGTTTTTAGGGTCGCGGCACCGAAGGCTTTGCTCGCTCCGGCAATGGCTTCAGCCCCAAACTGGTTGAGCAGGCCGACGGCGGCGTTGCCGTTTTGGGAAATAAGGCCGGCTACGGCGGCATCGGCTTGGGCGGCAGATTCAACCGATTTAAGCGATTCCTTGGCCACCGCTTTCAGCTTCGCGAAGTCGAGCCCCTTTTGCTCTAGCTTTAAAAGTTGAGCGGCAGTTTCGGGCAAAACTTTGTTGAGGGCGTAGAGCATCTCCGCGCTTTCGGCGGCAAGCGCTCCCTTCGCCACAAACTCTTGCACGCCTTTGCTCACCGCCACTTTGGTGGCAGCCCGCTCGACCGCGGCTCTCATCAACTTGTAAGTGCCTGCCTTAGTGGCGAGGCTTATCTTTTCCGCCATCGCCAACCCTTTTTCCAGAGTGGCCGCGGCCTTCAAGGCTCGGGCCGCGCCGGTGACACCTTTTAATCCTGGCACGAGGGTGGTGAGAATTTCGGTGGTGACTTGACCAAGCACCTCTCCCTGTTCGACGGCGCTGCCGTAAAGAAAGGTGTCCCATTTTTTACCGAGGGAACCAGAAATGGAGTCGTAGGTCCGTTCGTAATTGAAAAGGGCATCGCCCACCGCTACCGCAAGATTTTTCGCCGTGGTGAGCGGGTTATTGGTGAGCAGATATTGAATTCCGTGCACCATCTCTTCGACGCTACCGTATACGCCCTTGGCCACGCCAAAGGTAAAGGCCGCCGCGGTATCCAGCTCATGTTTTAAGATTTGGAAGGCGGGATCGTTAGCTAGCCCAATGCGCTCGGCCATGACGTGCAGGAGGGCAAGCTGGTCGAACATGTCGCGCACTTGCTCCATTTGTAGCTCTTGTGCGACGCAATCTTTGGGATTGGCTTCGCAGAACATGCGGTGTTCCCCTTCAAATATCTGACGCGCTACGAGCATGCGGTTTAAATTTCCACGTACCGCACGTCCGACATCCGTCGTCATCGGGGAGACTAAATCAACGGGACGGGGGGCGTCCGGCAAACCGGAGATCACGCCTTGCGAATCCATAAAAACCGACTGACCGATGCGAATCACGTCTTGGGCCATTTTCGGGTCAAGCTGATCGAGGGCGGCCACTTGGGCCATGTAGCCGTCCATGCTTTCGGCCAGAGCAAACGGATTGCGATCGGCAACTGCATTGAGCGGACCAGAAAGGTATTTGCTTACCAGCGGCGCCGTGGCCGGAGCCGTAAGCGTGGCCGCGATCGATTCGATCCACTCCTTTTGCAGCTTGATGTCGGGGGGGAGGGCGCTACCCATCGGTAGTTTAAGCTCAGGGGCCTTAAGCTGCGGATTGAGGACGATATTTCTAAAGGCATCGTGTGCCCGCGGTGCCCAATTCCCCCGGTTCAAATCTAAAAAGGGAGACCGGTAGAGATTGGCGTTCGGCGGTAGCGAAGGAGGCATACGGTAACTGGGATTGTAGTACAGCGATCCGCCTAGGACGACGCCGCCTCCCCCGGGCCGAACGCCGCCTCCCGGATTTCCCACCTGAATCGGCGCGCCGCCACTGGCGACGGGATACTGACGGTTAGTACCGCCGTACCAAGTGGTAAAACGGATTCCGTCTTGTTTATCGGTTAGGCCCCAACCTTGTTGATTACTGTAGGTCCAAGTTTGACCCGGTTGAGGTTTAATGTGACTGGGTGGCTCTTGGGCGGCGAGTGGCCCCATAATGAGACTATAGATAAGGGCTAACGCTACTCTTTTTCGCATGGCTTGGCCTCGTAAGTTATTGCGGCGCTTTGCTTAAGGTCGGCGTCAATCGCTTCGCGAAAGGACGCTTCCGAAACCGCGACGGTCAATTTTCCTTTTTCTGGTGCTACGGGTTTCATATAGATCGCCATGTACTCTTTTACATGCCGTTCAAGCGAGGGCACCGCTTCGCGCGAGAAGAGGTGGCGCAATAAGTTCCGTTGCATCACGTAATCCCAAAAAGCGAGCGCCTTGGCCTTGTCGCTATTGCTCTGCGCCCAGCTCCAAATTCGGAATGTGCTCCACAAGAGGGAAAACCGTTCGTCGGTGGAGGGCTTGGTCAAAGAGGTGAGAAACAAGAGTTCCAAGTTACGATCGGCCAAGCCCGTCCCCATAGGGCCTAAATGTTTGCCGCAGGCAATGCCGTCAGTGGCAACCACTTTGCCGTTGCCGCGATCGGCGGTTAAGAGCGATTCGAGCTGCAGCGGCACCGTCTTGTCTGCGGAGAGCTCCGCGCGCAGCTTGGCGCGCAGGACCGGCAGCGACCGCTTCGCGCAGTCGCAGAAGTTTTGGTAGCTTTTGTCGCTCCAGGTTTCCACCGCTTGGGCCTTGGGAGGCTCCTCCGTTTTTACTTCTTTCGCAACGGGCGTGATCGCTTTGCCGGCCAGTCGATCCTCTCGGCGCTTTTTGATTTCGCCAAAGTTCTTTTTAATTGAGTCGTTAAGGTCGGTTTGCGCCTTAGCCAAATTAGCGAGGATTTTTCCGACTTCGTTGCTGTCTTCAACCGGTTTGGGCTTGGCGGCCTCTTTTCCCTTTTCTTGATCCTGATAGATCAGAGGAAAGCCGCGTTCGAGCGCTTCCACAAAGAGGGGCAAGGTTTCGATTGCCGCCCGCACCTTAAGTTCGCTGACCTCGAGCGGGGGAAGCGGATCAACCGTCTCCACGGCAAAGGAGGTAGTTGCTAAGCAGAGAGCCGCCATGAATAAAGTCATCTGTTTCATTTGCTCTCCTTCTCAGCACTAAAGCGCTGGTCGAGTTTGGTGTAGACCGCTTTCGCGATGCCATCCCACGCCATTAGCTCTCTGGCTTCAAGGCTCGCCTCTTTTTGGAATCCAAAGGCGTTGGTAGCGGCATACTTGATGTCGCCCTCCACCAGCTTCACCCAGAGATCTTTTTCGGCCTGATAGCGAACCCCCGGATCGCCCTCGATAGCGAGAAATGCTTTCAACGGCGCTACCAGCTGGGCCGAGGCATATTTTTTACCTTCGTCAGAGCGCACTTTGATGTCGGCGTAACAAGCTTCGAACTTCTCATTCACCAGCATTTGCACGGTGGGATAAACGTCGTCCTTTAGACGCGTCAGCTCTTCCTTATAAATAGTGTCGATGGTCTCGCCGGATCTCTTTACTTCCTCAAGCGAGGTCTGAATTTGTCCGTTCAATTGCGCTACTCGCTTATTTACGTCGGCAATCACGGCCGCGAGCTCAGGGTTGGTCATATGCAAATTGCAGAAACGGGTGGAGGGTTCCACGATGCCGCGTCTTTCGAGACTGTCGATCGATTCTCGGATGTGGCTGGCCTGATCCCGTAAGGCACCTACTACTTTCGATGTTGGATTTCCAAAGATGAGGCCGACGATCCACGCCACCACCACGCCAATGATGAAACCGATGATTCCGCCCAGAATATTTCCGATGACGGGAATCGCCGTGCCAATCATCACCCCGGCGGCCATGAAGCCAGAGACAATGCCCGACTGAACTTGAGCCAGATCGCTGTCATTGCCCTGCACCGTGCCACCACTTCCTGGAATGGTTTGGCCCTGGTAGTAACCGAGTTTCACAGAAATACCGTCGACGCCGTTTTTCTGCGCATCGGCAATCTTAGCGTTAATGTCTTTTAACATTCCTTTGACGGCGACGTAGCCCGAAGAGGAGAAGCTGCCATTTAAACGCTGAATGGTGTCCGGTTCGCACGCCATCTTATAGGCCCGTTGCAAACGCGATTGGAGAGTGAGCAGCTGGGCAGTATGCAGGCGAAGGGAGTCGGCGGCCTGCAGCATGAGCCGGCTATCTTTTAGCGCGGGGGCGGGGTTGTTTGCCCCGGCGCCGCGCAGGCTCTCCTCGGCCTGGCGCATTCGGGCCGCCACGAGATTAGCGAGCACCACGTTTTGGTCGACCTGGTCTTCCATCGTGACCGCGCCGTCCATAATGGTCTTGGCTAAAAAAGCGAAGTTGGTATTGAGGGCGATATCCACCTGGCCGGTGAACATTTTTTCCCAATCCGCGCGGGAGTAACCAACCTCGGCGGAAGCCGCCAAGGGGAACAAAAAGAGAACGGCTAGAAAGGACTTCATAACGTACGCACCAAATCGTTAAGGACTCTATCGAGGTCTTCGAGCGTCGGCCGTTTCAGGTAAACGTAACCGCGGTGCAGGCCAATGCTGCCGGCGACCGTCGACTGATTCTTTTTGGGATGGAACTCGCGAATCTGATCTTCCCGCAGTAGCGAAGGCTTAAGCGGCGACAGGGAAATTTCGAAATTGCGGTCTTGCGCCCAGGCGGCGGGAAAGAGCAGGTTCGCCAAGAAGTCGCGCGCGCGAATCCAACCGCTCTCCTTAAGCAGATCGGGTGCCACTTCGCGATCTACCTTTAGGCCATCAATGCCGTCGAGCATTTTGTCTGGCATCATTTCGAGGGCGAGCACGATGGTGCGTTTGACGCCGTCCTTACCCAAGAACTCTTCCGTGCTTCGGCAGACCGGCACTTCAAAGTAATGAGTGCGCCGACTTACGTATGACGCGTAGTTCTTGTTCTCGAGCACGTTGGTTACGTAGCTAGAGCATGACTCCACCGCCAACGTGATATTTGCCTCGCGGACTTTTCCCACACCGGCTACGGAGCCTTGAATTGTCTTCACCTCTTCTGCGTTGATGGCGCCACGTTTTTTACCGGCGAGCAATGCGCGGGTGTACGGCTCTGCCGTGTCTAAAATCTTTTTCATGCGCGCGTACAGTTCGGGGTTGGTCTGTTCGTAAACCGCGAGCCGCCTTCTGATGGGGGCGACAAAGGCCTTGTCCCACTTCTCAGCTACGACTTCGAGATTGGCTACATCGAGATCCCCTTGGAGCAGCTGAGAGATTGCGTCCTGCTCTTGCTTGGGGGTGATCAACTCGAGGGAAGTGCGGGCAATCAGCTCATAGAGACGCCACCAATGAAATTCAAACCAGGCCGCGGTCACTTTAAAGCGGGCCCCTTCCAGATCGGCTAGCGACAGCGTGGTTAAATTTGCTTTGGCTTCGGCGTCGGCCCCTTTGGCGCCATCGCCATTGGTGCTGGCGAGCTTTTCGGCTTCAGTTTTATAAGCAGGCTTATAGGGGGCCACCTTTCCGGCATCGCCGTCTGGACCGCCCGGTTCACTTTCGGAAAAGAAAAGAAAACTGACCTCATCGCCCTCACCACCGGGTCCGCCTTCTCCTGGGTCGCCGGGCATTCCGGGCTGGCCCCCGGCGCCGCCTTTGCCGGGCGCCGCCACAATTGCGTCCTTAGTTTCCTCTTTGCGCCAATCGCGGGCGAGTAGAAACGACACGGCAGGCTGCGCTCCGCCTTTTCCACCGGCTCCCCCGTTTCCGCCTTTACCGAAATCACCACCGGTACCGCCTTTGCCAGCGGCGCCGTTGCCAAAAATTAATACGGCATTGGCCTTCTTGCCTTGCGAGCCGGTGCCGCCTTTTTGCCCGACGCCACCCGCTCCGCCGATGCCGCCGTTTTGGCCGAGACCTTTCACGATGGGCCGGCCCACTAAGTCGCCGCCAAATACCACCAATTCGCCAGGAGAAGGTTCGCCGTCTTTGCCCACGAAGCCAGCGTTGCCGGCGGCACCATTAGCGCCGGGGCCGCTCTCGCCGGTTCCGGCTGCTGCCGCCGACCCATGAGCGGGAGGCGTGGTCACCGTTTCCGCGGCCGGTTTGAAGAACGTTTCAATTCGTCCGTCTTTTTCAAAGATGAGTTTTCTCGCTTGAAGATCGAAGGCGAGCCCTTCGGTATAGACGGGAGCGGCGATGACAATCTCATCGGCTTCAAGGGTGAGGGGTTTGGTTAGGTTAAGTTGCTTGTCGATCGTGATTCGGGTGCGCTTGCGCCACCAAACTCCACCCGGGGCTTCTAGATCGACCGGCTCAATGGCGTGGAGGTTAAAAGAGATGACGACTAACGAGATCAGCAGTTTTTTCACAACGCACTTCCTACGGTTTCTTTGTTACCAAGACCTCAATCGCTCCAGGCTTGCCTTCGGGGCCCTGGAGATTTCTCGGTCCGGTGGCCCCCCCTTCCACGCGGTAAACGTCTTTTGCCCTAAACTCGGGCAAAGCTTCTGTCCGCGAATAAAGCCCATTTTCAGTCGATTGGTCTAGTAAAGAATTTAACTGTTGGGCGGCGTCGGGAGCTAAAACAGTTTTGTAATAGTCGTCGAGGTCTTCCGGTTTTAGCCGTCGTCCATAGTGAGCTTCACCGGCTGCGATCACTTGGGCTTTTTCTGCCGCGGGAAGCTGGTGGAGATACCCGGGAATGGTGAACACTTTGATCTTTTTTTCTGGGGTTTGGATCGCGGTGGACAGCATTTCTTCAAGTGAATTGAGATCCACCTCGGAGTGAACGGTTAGCGGACGCAGGACCTCTAGCTTGTCGAGTGAACTTAAAGCGTCGAGCCATTCATTGACCTGCTCGAAGTCGACGGTGGATTTGTCCCCTTGGCCACCCGGGCGGGCGGGCGATTCGGCTTGGCCCGCTCCCGGTACGCTCACAAAAAGCGGCGCTCTGGTCGGGTTCTCAACCTGCAGCGTGAGCGAGGGCCCGTCGAAACCGCTAAGGGCGGCTTGCGGTTCGGCTGCGCCGGCCGCGGCCTTTTTCAGCGTGAGATGAAAGATAAAGGCGTGGGAACCCTTCTTAAGGCGGACGGTCTTTTCCGGAATCTCAAGCCCAAGCAAAACGGGTACGGCAACGGCGTTGGCGCTGGGGGGAGTGGGCGTCGGAAGGCGCTTAGCGGGCCCTTCGGTGGTACGCAGGTAGATAGCCCCTAGGCGAATGGCCGGTGCCATCATTTCGAAGTCGGTATCGTTCGACTCGATGAGCGACGCAAAAGAGGCGGTGAGGGGTTTGGGCGCGACGGTGCGGAAGGCATTTGGTTCCCGCCCCATGAGGTAACAACCCGCCGGCAAGTGGTCGGCAAGTTGGTTCGCCAGTTGTTGCTGGGTCAGCTCTTTTGCGCCGATATCTTTCGCTTCCAGAAAATCACAAAGGGCGCGCTTTGCGGCCATTTTATCGACGGTAGTTTTGGTCGACGCCAAATTTTGGGAAAGTGAGAAGATCGTATCGATTTCATCCTGCACTACGGCGTGGCTCGGCCACAGGGGATGGGCCGCCGACGTGCGTCCGGCAAAAAGCACGAGCTCGTGGCTTGCGGCCGTGCCATTTACCTCTTTCGCACTGGCGGTAAGTTTCTCATCGCGGAACGCTTGGTCTTTTGAAAACCACTTTGCTTCGGCGGCCAAAAGTAGTTTGTCGAAGGCGGCGATCTTACGGCCCGTTCCGGTTTCTTGCGCGTGTACCGAGCGCGAAAGAGCGGCGGCCGTGGAGTAAACGGTGGCCAAGCGTTCCGGATCGGTAGCTTCGATTTCGCGGTGGAGGCGCGCGTTGAGCTCGTCTTGTTGGTCGGGGGTGAGCGCTTTCATGCCGTTGGGGCTTAACCCTAGATGGTGGTGAAAGCGGCGGGTCCCTTCCACAAAACCGAAGCGGGAAAGCCACTGTTCGCGATTCGCCGGAGTAGTAATGACCACGGCGGCGAGCTGGTTCAACGGCAGGGCCATCAGGCCGTGTTTTTCACCAGCCACCAAAACATCGAGGTAAGTGCTGAACTTTCCGCCGCGGGCGGCCTCAAGGCCGAGCTTCTCCACGAAGGGGAGGGAGGACTGCAGTTCGCTAATCCAAGCGTTGGAGTACTGTCCGCCTAAAATTTCAAGCTTGAGAAATTTGAGAGTGCGCTCGAGCTTATCGAGCCGATCGGGTGCTACGGCAATGGCCTCTTCGCGTTTGGCGATCTGGATGGCGACGCTGGGCTCAATGCGCGTGTTGCATTTGCGTTCGGACGCTACGGCGTATTCGGTACCGCTGGAAACCGACAATAAGAAGCGGGCAAACGCCGGGTAGCTTTCGCAATCGAGGGCGTGCAAATCGAGTAGCTGCTTTTTGTGGGTGGCGATTAAGGCTTCGCGGTAGTCGCGCATCGACAGCTCGCTCCAAAATTTAGCCCAGTCGAAGCGTTCGGCGGCGGGGCCGGCAATGCCGTTAAGCCGCTCGGTCACGTCGGTAAGGTTTCCCACCCGAATGGCCTCGTGCATTTTGTCGAGCAATGGCCCCGGCGGAATTTTCCCTTTGGTGTTCTCAAGCTGATTTAAGGTGAAGGTACCGCCGCCGCAGCCTACGAGAGTTACGATTAGCGCCGCAAAAAAAATCGTCTTCACAAACAAGAGTCCTTTTCGTGGCTTAAAGCCGTTGGGGATCTGAGGCGCGACATCATAGGAAAAAGAAGTGCAACGTGTCAATAATAATTGACATAAAGCGTCAAGGTGACTACCCTTCCGCGTGCCAAGGAACAATCTCGCAATGAAACAGGCTTACGGGCTACTGCTAGCGTTACTTTTTGGAGCTTTTATCGCCCCATGCGGCGCCGTTGCCGCACCCGAAGACGACGCCCTTTATTACGCCACCCAACCGGCGGTGACTCCAGCGGCCGACTTCGAAGCCCGCTTGCTTGGCGGCCACGATTTTTCTAACCCCTACCTTCATGTTCACTCAATAAACGGCAGCTTAATGTGGCTGGCTTCACCCTACTTTTCGTTCGGCCTCGAGGTTTCAAAGTTCTATACCACCAAGCGGCAAAGCGCCGCGGTTTTGGAAAAGGAGCTGGGGGCCTTTGGTTTTCAAGCGGTTGCCGCCACTCCCGACTGGAGCACTACCGCCGTGGCTCGCATTACGGCGCTTTCGGGGCTGGTGAATTTTTTTGGCATGCAGGTGGTTCCGGCCGGTATCAGTCTCATCATTAAGGGGGGAGTGGTGAAGCACGAGCTTTATCCGCCCGGTCCGTTGGTTGGCACTGGCCTTGAAGTGCTTTTAGGATTTGGTTCGCAGTGGGGCGTTTTGTTTGCCGCCAGCTGGGAAGTGGATCGCCCCGAAAATCGGGAGTGGGAATCGCGCGCCGGTTTTCGCATTGGGCCGGTGGTGAGGTTTTAACGATGGCTTTTACTGCACTGGTCATTGCCCTGCATTTGGTCACCGCCACCTTTGCGGTTGATTCCCCGGCCAACGTGATGCGCAGCCACTATAAAGAGTCTCGTTGGGACGAATTTTTTGGTCTGACCACCTACGTACAGGAGACCCAAAAAGATTCGCCAGAGGGCGATCGCGCGAAGCTACTCGAAGTACTGGCCCTGATGCGCCACTGCCAGTGGAACAAAGCCTGGGGCATTTTAAAAACCGCCGCGCCCAGCCACCAAGCTTCAGCCCTAAAAACTTTACTGCCCCTTTATACGACGCTGCCCGAATCGGCCGCCCCCCAGTTAGTGCGCGACGAAACGGAATTGCCGCGTCGATGGCCGGTGGCCAAAGCCCTATGGCTAAAACTTCCGCCGGAGAGATTGCGCCGCCACGTCGAACCCCTCTGCGAACCCGAGGCCAAACCGTGAGCCGCTTGCTGTTCACCATTTTATTCATTTCGACGGCCTTCCGAGCCTTATTGGCGTCGGTAGAGAGCGATCTCACGTTGGGCCTTTCGGCCGCGATGCGCGGCTCGATGAATGACGTTAAAAAAGTGCGCACCGTCGAACAGGCCTTTCGTAACGCTAAGTCTGAAGGGGATCGCGTCGTGGCGGCCTACTTACTGACCTTCGCCCAGGAGAAGAAATTGGTCGCGGGCCTGGGGCCGTACCTAGACTTTTTGGTTTCTAATCCATTGCGCGATAAAATTTTAGGTGATGAGGCGGCCCAACGTATTTTGCGTCTGCACGGCGATGATGCTTACGATCGCGGAAAATTTTCTACGGCGATCACCGATTACCGCGAACTTGAAAAACGGAGCAGCGGTTTTGCAAAAGACTACGCCACGCTCAAATTAGGCTGGGCCTATTTGAATTTGAAGCAACCGAAAGAGGCCTTGCACGCCTGGCTGGCCACCGCCCGTGGGCGTCAGCTCAACAATGAAAATCCGGCGCTGGGACCACTGATCTCGGGTGTAGGTCAGGCCTTTGCTGAAGATAAAAAACGCAATCTCGACGAGGCCAACCAGATCGCACTGCAGGCCTGGAATGCCGAAGCGGTCACTTATTTCATCAAGGGATTTTTTGACGGCTCCGAAACCTTGCACACTACCGACGAAGTGGCGGCGTTGGTTAAGGCGTCGCAGCCCTTTCCGTGGAAAGCCGCCTTGGCCGATTACGTGGTGGCCCAGGCGCCGCAAAAATACGCGTGCCGTAACGTTGAGTGGCTGGCGTTACTCGACAGCACCCAACCACTCAATGCCGTGCCCTACGCCGCCGTGTTGAACGACTGCTCGGCCAAAGAGTCGCACGTTCTAGTCACTCCATTTTTTCCGCGATTAGCGCTAACCGGTGACGCTCAAGCCGCACGCATCCAGTTCTATTTAAAAAAGGGAATGAACAGCGCTGCCTGCCGCGATGGCGTGGAGTGGGCCATTCACACGGACCGCAAGGCCCTTCCCGCCAAGGAGATGGCGCAGGCCTGCGTTTTGGCGATAAAGACCGACTTGACGCTGAACGCGTTTTTTCTCGAAGTTTTGCAGCGGCCCGAAAGCCGTATGCACTTAAACGCCGAAGACGAAAGTCTGCTGTTCCTCTTTTCGTCATTGCTATCCGAGCCTAGCTTTAAGGCCACCGTGGAAACAAAACGCGAGGTCTTTCAAGGGACCTTGGCGGGCGACTTGCTTTTGGAACGCAATATCGAAGACAGCAATTGGGAAACGGCAAAAGAGCTGTTGGCCCTTTACCACCCCTTACCTAACCTTAGCGCGAACGGCACTCGCCTACGGGTGGCGCTGACCCAACGATTACCGGCGACAGATCGTTCGGAAGACGAGATTGCGACTTTGCTCAAAATGAAAGCCGTGCGGGCGAGCCAAGAATATTCGCAAGCCTTAATTCCTCTGGCGGTGGAAGAGAAGCAGTGGGGCGTAGTGGCGACGGCAATGGATGATGAGTCGCTAGCCCTACCTAAGAATACAAAAAGCCAGGTTTTAGAGGCCCTTTTTGCGGCGGCGGCCGAAACGCAGTTTGAGCCGGGACAGCAATTAAAATCGGCGGAGCTGAGTAGCCTGATGCAGCTTGCGGTGAGTGGGCCTGCAGAGGAACCGGTGGGCTCATCACGCATGGCGCAGGATGCGCGGTTTTTATTGGCAACGCAAAAACGCGCCGCCGATTCACTTAAACACGCCGCTAAATCAAAGGATGGCGCCCGGGCGCTTTCGGGATTGATGAACCGGCTGAGGGTTGAAAATCGTTCGATTAAAAATCGCAAATGGAGCCACGAGCAGTTTGTGGTGTGGGCCGGCGACACTTTAAGTGAGTTTTGCCTTGAGGCCTCGAACGAGGCAGAGCGCCGCTCTGACGGTGATGCCGACTGGGCCGCGGCCGTATCGGGTGTGAAACAAAAGTTTGATGAGTGTACGGCACTGAAGCCGGGAGGCCACTCGTGAAAGCAACGTTGTGGACTTTGGCCGTGCTCTGGGCCCAATCGGCTTTTGCCGCCCAGGTTTTGGATCTCGGAAAACTGCAGGTACAAGCCAAGCAGCGGGGGCCCGACATTCAGATTGTTGACCCACTTAAGTTATCGGGCCAGTCCGCAAAAAACATTGCCGATGCCCGGTTAAGGGAAATTGAAAAAGAGTTGTTGGTTCCCTTCGCAGACACCGCGGCTTCCGAGGCGAAGAATGAGGAGAGCGAATGACGCCTCAATTTGAAAAACAGGGCACCCGTTTAAAGGTGACGGCCCCTTTTTATTCGACGGTGGCGCTACGCAGAGGCTGGCGCTGGAAGAAACTGCACGATGGGCGCACCTGGGCTCGGGATGGGTTGCTTGCGGCCACGCCGGAATTTTCGCTTGAGCTAGCGATTACGGACTCAGTGCGGGTTGAGGCGTCGGGCACCACTTATATTCACTACGCGGAAAAACCGCTTCCCCCGTTGTTTCGCACTAAAGAATGGAAACGTGGCGGTCGCTACTTTGCTTTTTCGGTTTTCTTGCACGTGGCGCTGGGGGCAGTGGTCATTAAGCTTGCCGCTAGCGCGGTACTGACCACGGCGGCGGTGGACGAGGCGGCACAAAAGGCGGAGCAAGCGGCTAGCGAACAAGAGGTGGCGCAAGGGGAGAGTGTCCCGGTGATTGCCAGGCCGTTTCAGGGCATGAGCTATTCGGCTTTTGCAAAGCAGTCGATTGAGACCACCGGTACGGCGGCGGAACGGTTAAAGAGCATGATGGGGGTCGCGGGGATTTCTTTGGGCGGCGGAGCCTCGGTGCAGAAATCGGACAAACCCATTGCGCCCAGCAACGTGATTAAGAGCGCGCTGGGCCGCAACGTTCGCGCTAAGGCGCCGGTCACCAGCACCACCGTGGCAATGAAGGGCAACAACATTGAAGAGAAAGATCGTGTTGCATTAAAGAAATCGTTAGCGGATTTGCAGGAGGACATGCGCCGTGCTTATTCGAGTGCGCTCATGATCGATCCCTCGTTGGCGGTAACGGCGGTGTTGGAGATGACGGTACAGCCTTCGGGAAGCCTGGTGTTATCGGGCTTTCAGGTGAAGGGAAAGTACTCGGAGCAGGGTTTAGCGAAGTTGCGAGCTGGAGTGGCGGATTTGGTGAGGGGGGTTAAGGCGCGCGCGGCCCTCTCTGGAACGGTAGTTCGCGCCGAGAGTGCTTTTATCCATTAAGTGAGGAAAATATGATTCATGAACTGTTTAGAGTTTTTAATTGGATGGGGTCGGAGTGGATTCTCATCGTGTTGTTGGTCCTTAGTATTACTACGGTGTGGGTAATTGCCCAGCGCTGGTTTGAGCTACGAAAACTAGATGCTACGAGCAACCGTTTTTGGGACGAGCATGCGGAGGCCTGGTTTTTGAGTGGTGGCGAAATCCCGCGTCTCGATACGGCGGCGCTCAAGGTGTCGTACCCCTGTTTGGAAACCGAAGTGATCGACGTAGTGGGGCGCGCTCGTTCGCACGAAGGCACGGAAGCGGATCGGGTGGC
>JAYSWN010000127.1:0-3974 GCA_043718025.1 Pseudomonadota bacterium | reverse complement strand
GTCGGTCCAAAGGCTTTTCCGTCACGTTAGAGGTAAGCGGGGAAAACTCCGCCGGCGTGTCTAACTCAACTATCGTTTGCCGTGAGGTGATCGCTTTTTTCAGAATAGCCTGCATCCAGCTGTAGATTTTTTCTTGGTGATAACAGCGCACTTCCCACTTTTGGGGATGCACGTTCACGTCGACCCAGTCTAGCCGCACGTCGAGATAGACGACGCCAGATGGTTCATGGTGCGGCCCCATCGTCTGGGCGTAACTATTACGAATGGCGGCCAGAAGGCTGCGGTTTTTAACTGGCCGGCGGTTCACAAAAAAAGTGAGCTCTCCCTTATCGCTAATCCAGTGCGGCGGAGTGAGAAAGGCCTGCAACGAGCCAAACTCGGCGGCCTCCTCGACGGTAAAAATTTGCCAGTCGGGGCGCAGCACTTCGTTAACCCGTCCCCGCCGATCGTTCTTCAAAAAGCGGTAGGTGGGGCGATCATTGTGGGTGAGAAAAAATTCGGTTTCGGGATTGCCCAGCGCCTGCTCACGAAACACCCTGGCGACGTGCGAAAATTCGGTGGTAGCCGAACGCAAGTACTTTTGTCGGGCGGGCAGATTGGCGAAAAGTTCACCCACAATCAGTGTCGTGCCGGGCGAGGTGCCACAAGAAGAAATTTCGCCAATCCGTTCTCCAAAATAGACTTTCGAAAGGTACCCCAGACTCTCGGACGGGCGGCGGGTACGGATTTCGAGTTTCGAAACGGCAGCCAAGCTACTCAACGCTTCGCCGCGAAAGCCAAAGGTGCCAATGCCTTCGAGGTCAGCGCTGATTCGAATCTTGCTGGTGGTGTGGCGTTGGGTGCACAAGCGTAGGTCTTCTTGCGTCATTCCGCAGCCGTTATCGATAAGCCTTATTTCAGTAATACCGCCTTGGGTCAGGTGCAGAGACACTTGCGTGGCGCCCGCATCGAGGCTGTTTTCCATCAACTCTTTCACTGCGCTGGCGGGTCGTTCTACCACCTCGCCGGCGGCAATTTGGTTGATGAGCCCATCGTCTAAGAGTGAAATGGGGCGGTATTCGTAGTGGTTAGCCTGGGCGGGCGTGTCGGCTGACTCCATGCTCTAGTGTTAGACCGGGCAGAGGAGGCCGTCAAAAGCGTGAGTAGGGTTAAAAAAAAGGGAGACAACCTTTTGGGTTGCCTCCCTATCTTTTCACTAACGTTCCACAATTCACTGACGTTCCACAAAGTCTTATAATCAGTGCGACGCTATGCTGCGGCTCACGCTCGCCGCGGATACGCGAGAGGCGCTGGGCTGCAAAGCAGCGGCGCTGGGCGCGTTCGGTTCCGTGCCGGGCAGAAACCCCACTTGCACGATGTTGTTGCCATTACCCGATTTTTCGCCGGTAAGACCGCCAGTTAAAGAGGTATCCGGCAGCGCTCCGCCCGGAATGACGGGGCCGGCTAGGGGGGCGCCGGCTACACTTGGTAAAGCACTAAATCCATTAGGGTCAATCCCATTGCCGGTAAAACCATTTCGGTTCGCCAGAGGATCATTAAGCTGCGAAAAAAATTCGTCTAACTTCTGTTTTAATTCGTCGCGCTCCTCGCGAACTCTCACCAGTTCATCGTCATTCAGTTGCTGCAATGCGTTGTTCGCGCGGTTCTTGCCTGGTCCTTCTCCGCCCCCGCCGGGACCGGGGCCGTCTCCCCCACCGCCGCCGCCTCTGCCTTTTTTTCCGGCACAACCGACGGTGAGCATCATCAGGCCAATCACGCCAAGGGTTAAAATTTTTTTCAACGTGCAGTTCACGTCCGACTCCTCATTTACGTTCCTAATTCCCCGCTAACGTCTGCATCCTGTGCCGATGGTCTATTACACGAACGGTGCCAAGGTTAGAGCGTGCGTTCGGTCGTGAATTCAAAGTGGCCACGTCAAATCTTAGGTCACCTCTGAAAGAACACGGGGAGTTTACGCGGGCCAAAAAGGGCAGTTTTAGGGCGAGGTGAACCGTATTCCCTTGGGCGTCGTGCAAAGTGGAGACGCGAGTCACGCCAAATTACAGTTTGGTTGATAATATGGTGAGGCAAATGAAACGCCAAAGCCTCATCGACCTTTTTATTCTAAGCGCTTTGGCGATGGCCGCTTGGAAACTCACCCACCACCTCGGGGGGGTGCTAGATTTGCCGACCGACGACGACGCCATCTATTTAAATCGGGCCCTGAAGTGGAAAAGGGGCGAGGCTTCTTTGGATGCGGCCTGGGGCCCTCTGTATTCTATTGTATACGCCTGGATGAGTGGGGCCTGGGGCACCGTTTCGGCTTTCTATACGTTCTCTCGTTTGCTGATCGGAGCGCTGCCGCTAGTTACCTACGTGGTCTCCCGTCGCTTTACGAGCCCTCTCTTTGCTGGCGTTGCCGGTTTCTTTTTGGTGATTGCCGAAGCTAACTGGGAAGCGTTTCCCAAGGTCAATCACTTGGCTACCATCCTGGTATTGGGTTTTTACGCCTTGTCGTTTCTCTTCTCGGACAAATTGGTTGCCTTCGCTATCGCCGGAATTGGTTTTACTTTGGCCGCCTTCGTTAGGCCGGAATATGCCCTACCCACTTTAATTTTGGCCGGGTTGTTTGGTTTTTTAATCGTTCAGAAATGGCGCGGCGGCAATCTTGAGTGGCCGCGGTTTAAATGGGTAACGGCGTCCGGTGCGCTGTGGGCTTTGATTTCGTTTGGGTGTCTGTTCGCCTGGGGATTTCCCTTTAGTGAGGGGCGAACGTGGCAGGCCTTCAGCGAGCATTTTCTTGTAATAAACGGAGCCCATTTTTCTTCGGACGATCCTTCCTGGTCTCATTACCTGGTCCGCATGAAAGTGCTCTTTCCCAAGGCCCATTGTTTTAGCCAGATGCTCTGGTTTTATCCGGGCGAAGTGTTTAAACACTTTTTCATGAACCTTTTCGCTACCCCTAAAACCCTCGCTCGTTCTCTACTTTCTCACGCCCCGATGCTACTTCCCGCCCACCTCCCCTACGGAAAAACCCTAGAAGCTTTTGCACTCGGATTAGGGGTGATGGCCGGCGCATTAACCAACCGCCAGGCTACGTTTAGTTTTTTTGAGCACGCAAAAAAAAAGCTCGGCGACTATTCATTGTGGCCGCTATTGGTTTTGCCCCTGCCGGGATTCATGGCGAGCGTGTTCACCTTACCTTACGTTCGTCATTTTACTTCGGTGACCATTTTGTTCTGGATAGCGTTGGTAGTTTTGTTCGAGCGTTGGGCTAAGACCTGTCACTCCCTCTTCCTACTACCAGCTGGTTCAGCCGTATTGGCGCTTCCCGTTTTCATCGTCGCCGCTACCCCGGTGCTAAACTCCACGTGGATGAAAGGGCCGGTGCCGCGGGTTTTTTTTAACCGCGAAATGGTCGCGCGTATTCAGAACCTGCCATTTAAGCCCGAGAACAGACCACTGGTAATTTTTGCGATTAGACCCAAGGGGGTCGCCGCATTTTTAGGCGCGGGTTATAAAACGTGGAGCACTCTTGATCGACCGTTTACCGTTTTGTTACGCCAGGTCGACATCATTATTCCCGATTCTCCGGTGGAAGAGCTGGGGCCCTACCGCAATAGCAAAGAATATTCAGATTTTAGAAAAGACCCTGGTGCTTACGGCTTTGTGACCTTTCAGGGCGCAGGCCAACTTCCCTTTTGGGTGCGCAAAGATCGTTTGGTGCAGAACCTTACCCAGAGCGTTGGTCACATTTTCAATTAGGTTTGCTACGTTTTCGCTTTTTTCTTGGTGTGGGAAGGCACGAAGGGCAGGGCGACGGCCTTGGCGGCAATCCACGTTTCGCGCACTTCAATCCAATGATCAAGGTTTGCCATCACCGTAGTGTCCACAAATCCCATGGCGATGGGGGCCTCGCGGTGAGGGCTCATGCTTCCGCTGGTGACCGTACCGGTAGCGTGGTGCTCGCAATCGCCGATGCGGTAGCCAGCTCG
>JAYSWN010000126.1:0-10075 GCA_043718025.1 Pseudomonadota bacterium | reverse complement strand
TGGCTTTTTGACGCCAGATTAATTACCCCCGAGTCAGCGATGAGGTAGGTCTGCGGGGGAGCATCGGGCGACGAAAATATTTCGCCGATGGTGGCACCCTGCCCACCGTAAAAGCCAACGATGCGAAAGCGGTTTGCGCCGGTGGAAACATTGACGTCTACCCCCTTCACCGTGAGTTGTTCGTAAGTGAGGGGCGATAGCACTTGCCCGTCTAGGTAAAGACAGCTGGGCTTGCGACTGCCTAAAGTTGTCGACGTGAGGGTGCTGTCGCCAGAAACAACTAATGCGAAGAATTGCATATCGGCAAGGTTGGGGCCGCGGCCGGAATGCGCCGAATAGGTGCGGTCGGGTGGGGTAAGGCGAAATTGAATGGATTGAGGTTTTACTCCGGACCAGGAGCACCCCGAAAGGGCATTTCCAATGAGACTTAATGCGATCGCAAAAGCGCAAAAAATTTGTAATCCGAAACGGGTACTCATCGCGGGCTTATTTTAACAGAACGATTGGCCAACTAGCGAAATTTTTCTTGCAGTTCGTCATCGTGCATTAAACCCGTAAACCGCAGTCTTTCGGCCTCGGTATGAGCGCCAATTTGCATCGTGCGCTGAACGTCCGCTCACCTTGGTTGCAATGGATGAGCCTGTTCTAGTGCCGGCCCCTTCACCGGCCAAAGAAAGGATCGGGAAGGAGCCAGCACTAATTAAGGGGGGCTGAAAGTGAGGTTTAGTTTAAGCAGTCGAGTCTATCGAGGAGTTTACGGCCCCAAAAAAACACTTCGTAAAGCTCGGCGTGCGGTCGTACTCCCGAAGTGTCATTGAAGATCACTTGGTAGCCAGCATCGGCGACGTTGGGCTCGTAGCAAAAGTATTGAACGGGATTCATCGGCGCGGTCGTGCACGCCAGCGTGGTGAGCCAGGCCGGCCCTTTCAATACCCGGCTCTTTTTCATTTCTAGAGAAATTTCAAGTCGGTAGTCACTGGTGCTCGATTTGCAAACCACGTCTCGGTTGGCCGCGGTTAGCGAAGTGGTTTGCAATACTCGCCGTTCAGGAATTTGTACCCCGTGCACAATTTTCAGCCAGCCACTTGCAAACACCCGACGGTGATCTAAAGTTTCGGCCAGCTGAAGCATTGCAGGATTGGTTATTTCCAGGTCAGTGGTCGTACCGTCATTGTGCTGCACCACGATGCCAGTCGTCTCTCCGCCGATGGCTGAGGCGTGCGCGAACAGCACGCCCTCTATGCTAACTACCTCTTCGGCTTTTGCGCCGAGGGTTGCGAGTACGGCTATGACGACAATTTGTGTGATTCGGTTTCTCATTATTATCTCCGTAAGAGTTCTCGGAAAAAAAGGCACACGCTTCGCATGCCTCGGTTACGAGAACGGTTTTTTGTTTAAAAGCTACTTTTGTTTTAATTGGCGGATCACGAAGGGGCCGTCATTCCAGACTAAGGGCCCCTCTTTTGATCTCTGTGCTACGAGTTCTACTTCGAATTCAGTAGCACTGGTTTCCGCATTCGGGAGTTCGCCGCAAAGCAGCTGGGCGCGCCCCCTAAGGGGGCGAATAAACGAATTAGGCCCTTTAAAACGGTATCGGCTCCAGTGCAAATTCCAGAGCCAAAAGCCCCGAGTCTCAGTCTTGGCGTTGGGGCAGGAGAGTGATTGTTTCAAAGCCGCGGTTAGCGAAAGCACGCGGTTGCCGTCGCGCACCACTAAATCGGCCGCACTGACTCCGCCGTAGTCGATGGCGGTGGCAATCAGTTGCCGCTCTTCAGGGCCGCCATCCACTTCGCTGGTATTCGTGCGCATGATCGTTTGTACTTTCGTGCCAATTAGATCTAACCCGGTGTGCTCTTTTATTCCCAAGTGGTGGCCCATTTCGTGAACTAGCATTGAGACCGCCTGCGCAATATCAAACGGTCGGCCGTACGGCGGCACGCCAACTATATTCAGGGCGAGCACCGGGTACAAAAAATCTGTGTTCACATAGATAACGTCGCCCAATTTAAATCCGGTTTTCGCCATGCGTATCAGACCATCCACTACAAAAAATCCTGGCTCTTTTGCTTCGGACTTAAAAACAATTTGGTCCTTGGTCAGTCGCTCTTTCGGGAGGTTTTCACGCAGCTGATTTAAAATCTTATGCTCGTCGTCGTTTACATTGCAGCCGCTGGAAGCTTGGCAGAGTTCGATAAATTTTTCGAGATTCCAGTAAGCAAACAGAATGTTGTTTTCGGCAATGCCCGCGCCGCCCTTTTCATTCCCGCCGTAACCAGAAAGAGAGAGAGTCATCAAGGCGATGAGGGGCACTAAGAAGTATGGTTTCATGGGTGACCTTTAGTGGGTGTACTGACGGGAAATAGTCCTACCGCTAACGTGTAAACTCGCTGCCGGTCGCCGGATTCGAGTAAGCGGCAGAGGCTTCTTCTAAATTTTTTTATAAGCTCACGGGCTTCGGGCAGTTTGGTTTCGTCAATGGCCATGGTCACCGAGCTAAACAGTTCGAGCGGGGCTTGCCCTTCTTCTAACGCCTTTTCCGCGAGACGTAGGGTTTCCAAGTGGCAATGACGAAGCGCGGCCGAGAGTTCGATTTTGGTGGTGGCGGCCAAGGGTTTAGCTGATTGGTAAAAACCTTTGCCCCGTTTTTTGATCAGACCTAGCTTGAGTAGCCTATCGAAGGCGTTGGTTGCGGTGCGTAGAGAAATGTTTAATTTTTTTGCAATCCAGACTGGCGAGGCGTGATTGGATGGAATGTCGCCCAAGCTTAAGATCGCGTAGTGGTACCAGTCGGCAATTACGCGAAAGGTTTCAACCTGCACTTGCTGAAATTCGTTTACAGGCTCGGCGGAGGCATCGATTCGATTGAGCGCGGTTTGCCAGCTTTCTCCCATCGCCGCCATCAAAAAGGCTTTTCCTTGCTCGGGCGAGATCGCGCAGCGATCGATAATTTTCAAGGCGGTCTTTCGGCTCAATGGCCGTTTCCCCGATAGAATTTGCGAGAGACTTGGAGCGGAGACACCCAACGATTTGGCAAAGGAGCGCAGCGAGTATGACGGGTTGCGTCGCGTGCGTTCAGTGAGTTCTTTAACCAACCAGAGGCGGTAATTTTCAACTGCGGGCGCCGTTTCGTAATCCAAATAACCCATGCTTGGATACTAAGAGCGTGAAACGGCAACGACAACTAAGTTGAAAAGATGTGTTTCAAAAAACGAAACACGGCGCGCTACTGAATAGTCTTCCTCGTTGATTCTAAATCATTGCTGTCGGAGGGGAAGTTTACAATGGTCACGCGCTGCCCTTCATGCAGAAGTTGAAGCCGCGCGGGAAAGGTTGAATCGAAATCACCCTGATCGGCCTGAGCCATGTTCAGCCCATAAATGATTTCGTATTTTTTTCCGTCGTCACTTTGCCACATGTTACGGAATTCGTAACCGGAACTGTACTGAAAACTGCTGCTACTCCAGTCTTTACCCATCACCAAAAATACTTTTGAGCCGGAAAGGAAAACGCCCAGATCTAGCTTTTCTGACAAATTGCTGGTCAAGCGACGTCGTCCTCCACGCCAGTTGATTTCCAATGCCAAATTCTCGTTCTTTCGATTGGGTTGAACGTCAAAGCGAACGGTAAACGGCGAGGTTTCATTAGTGCCCGCGATTCGCTGGAGGGTGGCAATCTGAACAAGGTCATTGCCTTCAAGTTCGGGTTCGATCTTTATTCGGTAGCCCCGTGCGCACGTCGTGCACGCCAGAAGTTGCCGCGAGTGATCGATCTGGGTCAACCACTTTACCGGAAGCTCATCTAAGGACTCGCCGAGATCCGCCGCCATCACGGTGCCTTCGACGTGATCGTTGCCAAAGACATGTCCCACTTCGTGCAACAAGACCGCCGTAAGATGGCCGGCTTTTTTCCAATCGGGCGATTGCGGGCTATTCGGTTGCATTGGTGCCACCCAAATGAAGCCCTTCCCCTCCTGGAAAAGCGCCATGCCGAATGGGTCGTAAAAGCGGCGCCGCGAATTTCTAACTCTTTCATCGGAGACGCCGAATAAAAACTCTACATCCGTGTTCAGTGAACAGCTTTCAGCGATACTCACGTTGAGGCGGAGCCCATGCAACTCAACGTTGTTGTCGCCCAAGTAGCCGTTCCAGGTGTCAAATACGTTGCCAACCGTGATGCGCAACTGTTCTTGGCTTAGGGCAAAGTCATCGGCCCGGCGGATACAAACCTCGATATTGCGTTTAAGCGGAAACCAATGGGCGAAGCGGAAGCGCATGCCTCGATCGGTTCCACCGCCAAAGTCAGTGCCTCCACCGGGAGAAGCGGCGCCGCCGGGGGTGGGGCCAAACGAATGCGGTGTGCCGTTTTGCGAGGGATTCTCGCCACCGAGGGTAATTGGTCGCGTTTTGTCGCAGGCGGAAAGGGCAATAAGTAATCCACAGATTAATAATTTCATGGCTGCTCCTTAAGGGCCGCGACCGCGGAAGGGGTAGGGCGGGTGAGGGCAAAGAGTTGAACATTCATCTGATAAAGTTCAGAGCATTCGCCTTCGCTTAAAAATCGGATCATCTGTTTTCGAAAGCGAGCGATCCGCTTTTTAGCCTCGGCCAGGCGGTCTGGATTCACCGGTATCATGCTGCCGGTGATGTCGCGCCGTTCGAAGTCAGATTTTTTTGAAGACTGCAAAGCGGCCAGCGCTTTCAAAATCATTGTGCGATGAAGCCGGCGCATCGGCGCCAGTGTTTTATCGGTAGGCAATTGCAAAAATGAATTCGTCTTTCGCCAGCCATGGTCGGTTTTTTCTAGCAACCCCGACCTCTCTAAACGTGACATGGCTTGTGCCGCCTGCTTCGGGGGAATGCCCAGACGCTTGGCGATCCAGTTTGGATCAAATTGAAAATTTTTGGTCAGAGTGAGATCGGCAATAGCAAAGTGGTACCAATCAGTTAACGATCGGGCCTGACTTGCCTCCAGTTTTAAAAACGCCGCCACCTTTTTGGGAAGCGGGCGGGGACCTTGGGATCGCGCCGAGAGCGTCTGCAATGCGCTCTTTACGAAATGGGCGCGGGTGGTTTCATCGAGTTTTAGCGCCTCTCCCATCCACTGTGCTTGGTGAGCCGATATTTGTTTGCGGCCATTCTTTACCAGACTTAAGTACGTATGACTGACGCCAAGATCACGCGCCATGGCCCGCAGCGAGTAAGATGGATTGCGTTGCCGTTTTTGCGCTAGAGCGCCGGTAACGAATTGGGCTGGACTGGGAATAGGGTTTTCGTTCATAGGTTGTGACGCTTCATATCAAAGGAGGGGCCGGTTGATCAACAGGTAACCAACATCGGTTACCTATATTTGGTCGCCACGCCTTTGGACGGCCTTTAGCAGGGGCTTTGCCTGCCCGCCGCGCGAATGAAATGGCGGTCTATAAAAAATGCACAACCAACTGATAACGCTTAATAAAGCGCTAATTGACTTGAGCGCGCGTTGAGTCGAAATCAAGGGCTTCAGCCCGGGTTTGGGGTACGTGGGTGTTCTGCGGTGGCACTGAGTCCGGGGGAAATTTATGGGGGATTATGCGTAAATTCTTATTAGGTATGCTGTTGGTGTTGGGTATGTCGGTGGCTTCGCCTGTTCAGGCTCAGTTCGGCCGTCGTCCCATTGTCGTGGTTCCTGTTTATCCCGTCTATCCTGTGTACCCGGTCTATCCCGTGTATCCAATTCGTCCATGCGTCACTCGCTTAGTTCCAGTGACCAGCGTCCAATTGGTTTGGACTGGTTTCGGATACCAGTACCGAACGGTTACCACCTACGTTTACCGCACCATCTGTTACTAAATAGTTTGCAGAACGAATTTGATTGGGAGTGATCGGCGAATCGCCGTTCACTCCTTTTAGTATTCTGCCTACGGATTCTTCTCGAGAGGATTCAAACCAAAGGTAAGGTGACTTTGAAAAGGCGCTTCCCCGCCTTTGGCTAAATTTTCTTTTGCTTCTCGACACCGGGCGTCCGTCAGACACTGATCTAACCACTCTCCAGCTTTTTGTTTGTTTTTTAGCGCGTGCTCACCCCACGCGGCGTAATAAGGCCCCACCCAACTAGAGGGGTCCTTTTCGGCCAAACTTACGGCTTCATCGCGAAACCCTCGCGGATCAGCGTCACGTCGTTGGGCGATCAGCAGGCGTATTTCATCGGCCTGCGGTTTGTCTCCGTCCTTAATGCTATCCAAACGAGCCTGACTTTCATTGGCCTTTTCCCATTTCGGATCTTTTGAATTTCCGGTCGCCGTAGTTTGCGCATCCATAAACCGGCCAATTGCCGCTGCCTTGGCGGCAAAACCTAACTCTGGATCGCGGGCCAGCATTTGCTCGGCCACTTCGGCCGCCCCGGCTGGATTGTCGGCGAATTTAGCGAGCAATTTATCGGCCAGGATCCGATTGTCTTTTATTTCTTTTAGCGGAATATCGCGGCTTAGCCAGTCGGCAATCTGCGCACGGTAGAGCAGGGACATGGTTTGACATTGGGCCAGTCCCACATCCGCCTGTTCACGGGGCAGGGCTTTTAACTGAGCCATGACGCCACAAAATTGCTGAAAATGTTGGTGTGCCGTTTCCAGAGCCTTAGGCACCGATTGGCAGCCGCCAGTAACCGGAAAAGGGTTTTCTGCATCGACGGGCCCATTAAAAGATTTTTCTAAATCCAAGCCGCGAAGTTTGTCCCAGAAGGCCACGCACTCAGGCTTGAGTTCTTGCTTTTTTACCAATGCCGGCTCCACGACCGGGCGGGGTCCGGCGTACAACGCTCGCTCCCGCGCTTTAGGGGTGGATATCTCGGTCTTGGGGGCCGGCGCCAATGTCGTGGCCACCACTTCGGTCACCGGCGCCAAAGGGGTTGATCGCCAATAAAAAAATATTCCGACGGCCAAACCAACAATCAATAAAATTATTTTTACCCGCATAGCTCAGGGTGATAGCGCATCCCCCTTCGCTCTGTCCTTAAAAAAGCTGAGCTATTTTCGAACCGCGCTCGGCTCCCAAATTAAGGTTAGTTTTTGGCCGTATTGCCCTTCGGCCAAAGGGAAACTAAGCTGTCTCGCAAAGGCGGTAAAAAGACTATTTATGGAACCTACAATCCCTCCTTCTTCCGGTGGCAAAGTACATTCCCCTGATTATGCGTCGCTAGGGTCGCGGCTGGTGGCCTTCTTTATCGATGTACTAATTCTTCTCATTCCGGGTGGGCTGCTCCATTTCGGAATTCCCTTTGCCGGACCGATCGTGCTGGGTTTTTTTTACTATCCACTTCTGCACTCGTCGGCGATGCAGGCTACTCTTGGTAAGAAACTGATGGGCATTAAAGTGACCAATTCGATGGGCGATCCGCTCACCTTGCCGATGGCAATTCTGAGGTATTTCGTAGAGGCGGCCTCTTCGTGTCTCTGTTTCGTCGGCCATGCGCTTGCCCTGTTTTCAGAGAAACGCCAGGCGGTTCACGACCTGGTTGCTGACTCGGTCGTGATTCGAGGGGAAAACGTTGGCGTCCGTTTTCTGGATGCCTGGTTAGACTCATTGAAACAACTTTTTGGCGCCGGCCAAAAGGCTTACGAAAAAATTCAAAGCCAGGTGCCCAGCCCCGCGCGGCGTAACCAATACGATGAACTCGATCGCCTTTTTGAACTCCATAAAAAAGGGGCGCTTACCGATGCGGAATATCAGCGCCTAAAATCCGAATTGATGAACTTATGAACTTGGCATTTTCTTGCCGCCCGGGCTGCGCGGTTTGCTGCACTACCATCAGCATTGGGTCGGCTCTGCCTAACATGCCGAAGGGTAAACCCGCCGGGGTTCGCTGCGTCAATCTTGATACCCAGAATCTTTGTGGGTTGTGGGGATCCGAATCGTATCCCAGCGTTTGCCGCGGCTTCACCCCCGACGTGCGGTACTGTGGAAACAGCAACGAAGAGGCCAATCAAATCTTGGGCGATCTCGAACGACTAACCACCCCTTAAGCCTTATACATGGCCAGGGCTCTGTCGCGCTGAACGTCATGCTCCACGATCGGCAAGGGGTAGCCATTACGGGCCAGTAGTGGCGAGGGCTTGTGAATGGCGTCGGTTTCCCAATTCGAAAGTTCGGGAACATATTTTCGGATGTAGTCACCCTGCGGATCAAATTTCAGACTCTGCCGCCAAGGGTTAAAAATTCGGAAATAGGGCTGGGGGTCGCAGCCGGTCGAAGCCGCCCATTGCCAGCCCCCGTTGTTTGGAGCCAAATCACCATCCAAGAGTAGCGACATGAAATGTTGCTCTCCCCACCTGTAATCGATGAGAAGATCTTTGGTGAGAAACGAGGCCACGATCATTCGCACCCGGTTGTGCATCCACCCGGTGGTCTTCAACTGCCGCATCCCAGCGTCGACGATCGGAAAACCGGTCATGCCGTCCTTCCACGCTTGAAACCAGTCCGCCCGGTTTTGCCACTTTAGGCTTGCAAACTTATCGAGAAAGGCTTGCCCTTCGACACGAGGGTGGTGGAAGAGAATGTGATAATAAAATTCCCTCCACACCAGTTCGGTAAAGTATTTTCCCTGATTTGTTTTCATCGTTTTGGAATCGGGCGTGAGCTTCAGTTCACTAATGGCTTGGGCTATCGTGATTGATCCATTTTTCAAAAAAGGGGAGAGGTAGGAAGTTCCCATCACGGCAGGAAAGTCGCGGGCTTCACCGTAATGCTGAATGTGATCTTTAAATTTCCGTAAGACCTTAAGTGCCGCTTGGCTGCCCGCGTCTGGAATGGGCACCGTGACTTGGGCCAAATTATTCTTTTGGTAGCGCTCAATTAAATCATCGGGGGGTTGCTGTGCGCCAAGCATTGGGCCAGGTAATTTAACGGGCAAGAGTTCGGGCCAGGTCAGCGAGAAGATCTTCTCACCTTTGCCCCGGCTCAGATCGTCTAAAAAGGCGATTCCTCTCCTCTGCTGCTCGATTCGAGCCTGCACCGCCGGAGTAAGAAAAAGTTCGTACCACCGTTTCGAAAAGGGGGTGAAGACTTGGTAAGTCGCCTGCGGATCGGTGGGCTTCGACAACTCATCGGGCTCGATTAGCAAATGGTCTCGATCGGTAAGAAGCTGGACTCCTTGTCCCTTCAGCCATTGGCGTACCCTGGCGTCCCGTTCGCGGGCAAAGGGCTCATAGTCACGATTCCAAGAAACAAAGGTGGGTTTCCCAACGTGGGCTGTTTCAAATCTATGAAACAGGGCAGGTAGCGCTTCGACCGCATTGACATCGAGTACGAGGAGGTCTGAGCCCAGTGTGCGTAACTCGTTGCGGAGAGACGTTAGTGTGGCCAGAAAAAAAGCGAAACGATTAGCCGAAAAATCGGGCCGCGCGAGAAACTTAGTGTCAAAAACAAAGAGGCCAACCGTACGTCCCTTGGTCTCTTTCCAATTCAGCGCTAAGCCGGGATTACCGGCGACGCGAAGGTCGCGGCGGAACCAATGAATGCCGTAAGCAGGTGAAGTCATGCTGGTCGTGTCTACTGGAATTAGATTGAACCGGCAAAGCGTCATTTTTCCGAAACATTTTGCGCTAAACCCCTGGGCCACATGCCGGTAGAATACTGATATGAAAACTGCTTTCTATTGGTTTGCCCTTATCGCCGTAATCCTTAGTCGAGTGATTAACGCGGACACCCCCTGGCCGCTCGTGCCCGGTCGGTATATGCCCCCTTTCCATCGCCAGATTGGAGTCATGTCGTTGGGCGACTCAAAGTTCACCAAAACTTTGCCAACTGATTATGCCAAGCATGTGACCAACATCGTCGTGCCATTTGAAGAGGCAAAGGCACTGACGCCAGAGCCTGATTCGAGGATTCATTACTCCATCGACTTAGGAAAATGGGATTACTCCTCGCGCGCAAAAATGCAGGAGCGCGTTTCGTCCCTGGCACCGATTGCTGGTCGTTTTTCTGCCTGGATTTTGAATGGAGACGTGGCTTCGATGGTTACGAATCTGCGCGAGTTAGAGGCTTTTCGTAAAACTGTCCTAGCCATTAGACCAAGATCTGCCTTGTATCTCGCTTGTCCTTAC
>JAYSWN010000125.1:0-4017 GCA_043718025.1 Pseudomonadota bacterium | reverse complement strand
CCGGGTCTCTCTTTTTTCATTACAGATTTTAATCTGGAAGCAATTTAACGAGACACTTTTTCAGATCTAGTAAAGCCTCTTCCTGCATTAATACCTTGGCATCGTAATCCTCTTCCAATCCTATCAATTGTTTTGTTCCTACTGCGAGCCGATACTCGTTCCTCTCGAGGGCTTCAGTAACTATTTCAACTGCGCTCGTTAATTCCTCTAACCTTGCTTCAAGAAGTTTTTTTTCTTGGCCCTCGGCAGTTAACAGTTTGATGACTATTTTTTTAATTTCATCGTTATAGCCTTCGAGCTCTTTCTTTTGTCCCTCTATCGATAATGCTAAAGTGGTCATACGGGTCTGCATAGCTCTCCACAAATTCTCCGCTTCAACCATAGCAAGGCGAGCCTCATCATATGCCTTTTGTTCTATCGTACAATCAGGTCCAACTGTCCCGTCTTGGGGTTCCTGAGCAAATGATTGGGCTGGCGTTGCATAGGTCATGGGCGGGGTTGTTCCGAACGATTGATATGCTCCAACGGTAAATCGCTTAGCGTCGCTAAGGACAGTCTCGTGACCGGCTCCTTGGCGGACCGGCGCAGATAGCTTCTCTACTCCGCAGCCGCTGAGCAGCGCCAAAAACATGAGCGCAAGGCCCAGGTTAAAACTCGTGATCTGTTTTTTGTGCAATGAATACGATGTTGTCATTGGGTCCTCTTTAGTTACTTGTTGATCTGTATTCTCATGATGACAGTCCAGCCCACAGAAATTATACGTACCTTTTTGGCCAGATACGGCATTCCGTGGGGGGAGTATCGCTAGGAAGTGGACCCCGAACCCGCGGGGAATTTTTTTTTGTAGATTTGAACGAGCTTTGGCTTATAGGCGAGGGCCGGTAAGGCCCGCTAATTCGAAAGCGGACGAGCAAAAATACGCAGTTTAGATCCGGTCTTTAAAGAGTGGTGAACCAGACGGTTTACGGCCGATGGTTTTGAATCTTCTTTTCTAGAATAGGTAAATGCCTGCGAAATCTGAAAACCGTTTTTTTCCAACAAATACCGCATCGACTTTAAGTGGGGCTCGTAAAGGTGGTCAGGCGTTCTCCATAACTCCCAATTGTCTTTCTTAAGGCCTACTTTTTTTAGCGCACGCTTAAACTTACGATCTAATGAAAATTGATTTGGCACATTTAAACAAAGAACGCCATCGGGGGCGAGCTCGTTTCGAAACTTGGCGACCCAACTATTGGGATTGGGAATGTGTTCGATTACGTGGCTGCAATAGATCACATCAAACTTACCGTGCGAAGAGAGATCCAGCTCGTGGTACTGAGCACAATAGGTGGGGATGCCAAAGTACTTAGTGACCGCATCGGTCATTGCTTTGGAGATATCGACGCCGGTGGTCGTCCAACCTTCTTCTTGGGCCGCTTTTAAAAACAGACCGGTGTGACAGCCAATATCAATTACCGAACCTTTTCGGCCAAGCTCTTGTTCTATTTGCCGCAGCGTAATTTTGAACTGTTCGACGGTTTTTCGCTGCCCCCCATCAAGCTGCCCCGCATTTTTCATGTGGTGGCTTTCCACATCGTAGATTGAATAAGCGGTATCTACGAAACCCGCATCGTAGGCTGGGCGGGGATTAGCGTAAACGAGGTCGCACTGTTTGCACTGCACATAGGTGTAACGGTGGTTAGGGCCATATTTTTCGTGCGGCCGGTGAGCGGTAGTGGCGCAAAAAGGGCACGGAACCTCTTCCCACGCGTGGGGAACGTATTCCTTGTTTTGAGGGGTAAGCGTAGTAGCCATGACCCACCCCATAACACGGGTGCTGAAAACGGTAAATAAGACCGCCCCCATCCAAATGACGGATGGCAGAAACTGCCCCGGTAACCGGCCATCGTGACAAGGTCACCGGCTCGCCCTATCATTTTCCCGTGCGTCATTTAACTTACCTCCTACTGGTTGCTTTTTTTTGTAGCTGGCTTGCCCTGGGCGCTGACCCAGAAGAGGGCGAGCCGTTGGCCCACCCCACCTTTCGGGCCGGAATATCTGGCGGCTACGGCGACTTTGGCGCCATTGGTGGGATTGAGTTTCGCGCCATGCTTCACGACCTGATGGACACCGGCCACAACTCTAAGCACTACGGAATTGGCGAGGTAGGAAACGTACGTTTGAGCTGGCAGTCGAACCCCTCAAAGGTACGATTCGACGAAATTACCTTGCTGCACTTGGGTGGCTTTGTTCCCCGTGATAGTGACGAAGAAAAAGAGTGGAGCTACTTTCTAAAACTGAGTTCAACCACGATTAGAGATTCAAGTTGCGGTCTCTGCTTGTCGGGAAATATTGAAGGCGGCTGGGGGGCCACGCTAGGCTTTGGCGACAATTCACCCTTTTTGCTCTTCGGCCTTATCTCGGCCGATCTCAGCCTCGCCGCCGGTTTTACTGACTTTGTGCGGGTTGGCGCCGGACCGCACGTGGGGTTTCGCCTCTTTCCCCTGCGCAACTTGGTGCTGATGGCGGAAGGCTATTACCGCTACCGCATTGGTGGTTATAAGCACGGGCACTACGGCCGCACCGAGCTGCGCTGGAACTTCTCTAAAACCTTGGCGCTGTGGATACGCGGCGAACGGTTTCCCGATGGCTGGGAAGCCAAGCTGGGCACGTTTTTTTATTTCTAATCAAAATTTATCGCGAGCGGCTAACGCTAACGGCGACGTTTAGCCCGCAAATCTAAATAGACGGCAGTGATGATGACGAGCCCTTTAAAAATCTTTTGGTAGTGCTCATTCACGCCAATGAGGCTCATCCCATTATTGAGTACGCCCAAAACAAGAACGCCAAACAGGGTTCCGGTAATCGTACCGATGCCACCCATTAGGCTGGTGCCGCCGATCACTACGGCCGCAATGGCGTCTAACTCAGCCAACTCTCCCGCCGTAGGTACGGCGCCGTTTACTCGCGCCGAATCTAAGACCCCGGCAAGCCCCGCCAATAAGCCCATCAAAAGGTATGCACTCCAGAGCGAAAGATTTACGGGGACGCCCGATAGTTCGGCCGCCTCACGGTTTCCGCCGATTGCGTATAGGAAACGGCCAAAGCGGGTGGACTTCAACAAAACGTGGCCGCTCACGGCAACCATGGCCGCTACGAACACCATATAAGGAATGCCACGGTAGCCGCCAAAAATAAGGCCTACGACGGCACAACCGGTGAGCGCAAAAAAGGTGTCGCGCAAGACCTCTCTTTTGTTTGCCTGCTGGGTCCAGCGCCACGCCCCGTAAACTAAAGACAGTAGCGCCATGGCCGCCAATAGCAGTCGGCTGGACTCTAGCGAAAGGTAATCAGAACTGAGTAGGCCAAGGGTTTCCCCAAGTGGCGCCACCGCTTGCGCTTCGGAAATCACCAGAGTAAGGCCACGGGCAATCACCATCATGCCCAACGAGACAATAAACGGGGTGATACCGAGCCGACTCACCGCGAAGCCAGAAATGCCGCCGCAAAGCCCGCCCACCGAAACACCCGCGAGCAAAGAAGCTACGGCGCCCTGCCACCCCCAGTCGGCCCAATGGAAATGCACCTGAGTAATGGCGGTAACCATACCCGAAAGCGCCAGAACACTACCGACCGAAAGATCAATGCCGGCGGTGAGAATCACTAACGTCATGCCCACGGCCAGCGTCAGATTCACGCAAACCTGGCGCGAAAGGTTGCTTAAGTTTCGTGCGGTGAGAAAAGCCTCGCCACTCAGCCAATGAAAAACTACGGCGCAAATTAAAAGGACGGCAAGCGGCCCCAAAGATCGCAGCTGCGAGGCAAACTCACCTTTTTTGGTTTCCCGCTTCAACGATAATCCCGCTACCACTTCAGTGAACGACATGCCTTGCTCCTGTTGCCAAATTCATTACACAACTCTGAGTTAAACCCTGATTGTTCAACTCGCCGACGAGACGCCCGTCTTTCAACACCACGATTCGGTCGCTCAAATTAAGCAGTTCAGGCAGTTCGGAAGTGACGAGCAGTATGCCTAGC
>JAYSWN010000124.1:0-27131 GCA_043718025.1 Pseudomonadota bacterium | reverse complement strand
CAACACCTACTCGGAAATCACGCTTACCTTACCCTTTTGCTGCTCACGCCATTGGTCTGGCTATTTCAAACCCCGCTCATTTTCATCTACGTCAGTCTATCGTGCTGGGCTCTATCGGCCCTATTGTTCTTTAAAATCTGTAAACAATTAAATACTGACTTCATTAAAAACGATTTAGTACTCTGGCTGCTCATCGTTCTCCATCTCGTTTACCCCTTGGCCCTTCAGTTTGCCGCGCCCAACTACGATTCGTTTCAGCCCGACTTCATGATGCCCCTTTTTTTACTGGGAATTTTCTTAGGCCTCCTTAGAAAATCTCGTGTTCTACTTTTTATTTGCATCGCTTTTTTCTTAGCAACCAAAGAGGAATTCATATTTCTTTTCCCCTTTGTTTTTATTTGGCTCATAGTGGCCCATTACCTGCTCTACGGAACGCTTTGGTTAACGAAAAAAGATTTTCTGATCATTGCCGCAATTTTTCTCATGCTTGGCGCCGTCTCTACGACCCTATTGCTTCATTATCGCGCCCTGAATCTTTTTAGCGTCTCCGCTCGTAGCCACGTCTTCTACAACTCCTTATTCAACGTATCTTTGCTCAAGGGCTCCCTAAAGAGCGTGTTCTATTTGCAGCTCTGCCTTGCCCCCTGCATGATCATTCTCTTGACGAAAAAAGAGAAAACGTTGCGCTGCTTCGTTCTAGTAACCCTAATCGGTGCAGTGTTGGGCAGAGAGGCACTGAACCTGTTGATATACGGAAGAGTCGTGCCTTTCTCGTTTCATTCGCGAGCTATTTTGGTTCCCGTGCTCATGATTTTGATAGCGGTCGGCGCGTCTATTTTTCGTCGTCGAGAAAATAATACGGCCCGCTCACTTTTCATTGCGTTAATTTCTAGTCTGGCCCTTAGCGTCTTAATTAATTTCAAGCTGCCCATTGATTCAATCACTCAGTTTGCTGCACTTAGCGGCGATCAACACGAATGGCATACACTTCGCGTTCAACTGCAGGAGATTCATAAAATTCTGTCCCCTTACAAACTGCCCACAACTCGCTTTGCGCTCAGCGAAAACCTAGCGCCCACTTTTGCCAAGGATGGCGATTATGTTCCAGCCTGGCTGCTACAAAATCGCTGCAAACTGGTGGTGGGAATGTTCAATATTGCCATATTAAAGAAAAGTGAATCTCCACTCGAACAGTTCAAATGCCTGCGGCCAGATTTTATCTCAATTGGAGAAACGGCTGAATATCTGATTTTAAAAAAAAGAACCCTCGAGCCGCACGGAGGCTAGAGCCAGAGTGATGTGGCGAGTGTTAAGATATGCCAATGAAATTTTTGAAAACGCTCGCGGTTTTGCTTCTCGTGACGCTCGGTTCTTCACAAGCGACTCCTTACGATAGTTGCCGCAAGGCGGGCGAAGGGGCCTATTTTTTGATGACCTGGTCAATGACCGTGCCAGGGGCGCTGCCCGCCCCCTTAGAGAGCCAAATTCAGTCTGCGGTGGAGAGGTTTTGTGAGGCCGGCTGCCTGGGGTTTTGCTCGGCGAAAGTGAAACTTCCCCTCACCCCCCAGCAGTTAGCGCTGCGCGAAAATTGCAGAAAAACCGGCTACGACGAAGACTGCTCACCGTTTCTAGACAGTATCGGGGCGCCGAAGGAGCAGCGCGAAAAGGAACGCCCTGCTTGTTTTTTTGCGGGCGGTGCCAGCTGTTACAACGAACCGTACGGGCTTCACGATTCTGCAACTTATGCGAGCGCAAAGCTGGCCTGTCTCACCGGCGTTCCCGCCGCGTGCGTTTATTTTCAAAATTCAATTCAGAAGCACTTCGAACGAAATCGAGAGAGTCGATGCCAGGGCAAAGGCGCCAAGAGCTGTCCACCCACTAAAGAAGAGCTTATTTACCTCAAGAAGGGGAATTTTCCGCCGGCACCGGCGTGCGCAGAAAAATCGCCCGCCGATCTCACGGCGCTTGAAAATAAAGTGGCACTGCTTTTCGAAGTCGAGTGCAAGAAAGGGGCGGTTGACGTGAAGATGCTTAGCAGCGAAAAGCTGGCGGGCGGATACCCGTGCGGCAAAATTCGCATTGAAGGGGATGCGTGTAGCGCCGGTTGGAAAGCTGGCTACGGCTGTGCCTGCGCAAATGCCGCTAAGCTGCCCATTCCTCACTACTGGTTTGAATGTGAAAACGGTAAGCAGGGGTTCCGATGCCGGCGCATGCAGCGGGCAGAGATCGTCACTACCCTTACGGCCAAAAGCGTTCCGGCGGAGGCACGCGAATGCTTAAAGACTGCGGCGAGAGAACCACGGGACGCGAGGGAAGAGCATTCCCCGGCGGTGCGCTGCCTGATCAATGCGGTGGCAGCTAAGTTGAGCTTGGCCGGCTGCCAGTTTCTAAAAATGGCGGTGGCAAACAGCTCGAGTCCGGCCGACGAATGTTATGCGAACTTAGCGCAGCGAGAGAAAAATGCCGCCCAGTGCGAGCCTATTGAAGCGGCGGTGACCTACAATCAGTGTCTAAGGAGGGTGGCCTATGAGAAAAAAGAAGGCACACTATGCGAAAAAATGATCCACCCCTCGTCAGACGATAAAATGGCGTGCGCGTCCATAAAAACTTCGTTTGGCGGCAAAGACTTTTGTGCGGGGTTGGAAAAAGACCAAGACCATTGCTACGCCCACGCCGCCAGATCCTCGAAGAACGCCGCGCTGTGCGAAAAAATTAAACTTACCGAAACAAACAATCCGGACGCCAACGCTAACCAAATATCTTGTTACAACGATCTCGTGTACGAATTGAAAGACGCTAAGATTTGCCACGGCATTGCGGATCGCAAAGTGCGAGAGGCCTGCTATTCTCAATATGGCTCGCAGCCGGTGGCGGCGGAAAAGTGCCGCGAAATTCCCACTGACTTTTCTACGGAGCGAGCTAACTGCCTTTTGAACGGATCGTTTTGCGAAGACATCGATCCCAACGCCACCGATTTAAAAGCCTTTGGTCGCAATATCAAAGCGTTTTGCCTCGAGCTAAAGAGGGGGCGCTAGTTACAGACTTTGCGGCGCGAGCAACGCTTCGCGCATCCGTGCGGAACGCAAAAAAGCACCGGCCAACCCCCAAGAACCCCCGGAATGAAAATCGAAAATCGTAAGTAGAGGAGATTTTTCACCTTGTGAAAAATCTGGCGGAGGGGAGAGGATTCGACAAAGCCAGCGAGCTGTAAATCTGTCCCCGTTCCATAAGCTTTGCGAAGCCGTGCGGAACGCAACCAACAATGACCTAGCTAATAACGAAGAGATCGCAAAAGACGAGTAATGGCGGAGGGGAGAGGATTCGAACCTCCGATACAGTGTTACCCGTATAACGATTTAGCAAACCGCCGCCTTCGGCCACTCGGCCACCCCTCCGCATTTGGGGAATTGTGAAATTTGGCGAAAAAGGGGGGGGTTGGCAAGTTTTACCTTACCAAACCGCCCCGCTTCATGAAATTTACGGCTTTAAGGGGCAATGGCCTCAAAAACCAGATGACGGTCGGCGCCAGTGCCTTCAACCGTAACGCTAACCCCTTTTGCTGAGGTTAAGCTGCCGCGCAGTATGAGCTCCGCGATCGGGCTACTCAGATTGTCTTCAATTTGCTTTCGAAGATTTCGACCGCCCGTTTTGGAAACGTCGGCCTGCGCAAGAATATAGTCTTTGGCCTCTCCCGAAAGGGTCAGGGTCAGCGCCTTAGCCTCAAGCAACTTACGCAGCTTGTTTGCCTCAATCTCGACCACCAGGTGCATCTGCTCCTTAGTTAACGTGTTGAATACGATAATGCCGTCGGGGCGGCCCAAAAACTCGGGAGTGAACTCTTGCTCCAGCTCGGCCATGACCATCTTCTCTTTTTCGGCCTGAGTGATAAGTCTGGGCGGCGTGCGTTCGGGAGCGGCTCCAAGACGGAAGCCGTCGGCTTCCACCGGCACCTCGGCGGCGGCCGCCGCGTTGGCTTCATTGGCAAAATTCACGGCCCGTGCGCCTTTATTAGTAGTGAGGATAATAATACAATTTCGGAAACTGACCACGCGGCCTTTAGCATCGGTGATTTGCCCATCTTCCATGATCTTAAGCAGAATGGCTCTTACCTCGGGCGCCGCTTTTTCAATTTCATCAAAAACTAAGACGGAGTAAGGACGACGTCGTACCTTTTCGGTGAGCTGGCCTCCGTCTTCGTATCCGACGTAACCTGGGGGTGCGCCGATCAGTCGGCCGACGGTGTGCTTTTCGGCGAATTCGGTCATGTTAAGTTCGATCACCGCCTCTTCGGTGCCAAACATATACTCTCCCAATTTTCGCGTGAGCAAGGTCTTACCCACTCCCGTCGGTCCAGCGAAAACAAAGGTTCCGATTGGCCGTTTTGGATCACGCAGTCCGGCTCGGGACAGGCGTACCGCTTTAGAAATTTGGGAAATGGCTTCGTCTTGGCCTACCACCACCTTTTTCAACGCCGTTTCCATGACGAGCAATTTTTGAGCTTCATCGGTACCCAAAGTCTCGAGGGGTATGCCGGTTTCTTTGGAAACCACGATGCGGATGTCTTCCACGCCAACCACTATTTTGGTTCCCGGCGGTGGGGGTGGGGCAGCCCCTTCCATGACCTTAATTTTTTCACTGAGCGATGCTGCAAGTTCAAACTGCTCATCGCCAATCGCTTTCGCGAGTTCTTTTTTTAATGCCACAAGCTCTTCACGAGTGCTTGGCACGTAGCCCCCGGGGTCAGCCAGAAGTCGGGCGCGGGAACAGGCCCGATCTACAGCCGTAATCGCTTTGTCGGGTTGGAATCGATCGCCGGGCACATACCGATTGGTGAGTTCGATGGCCTCTTTTAAGGCCTCATCGCTAATCGTCACGCCATGATGTTTCTCAAATTTTTCACGCAGTCCGACCAAAATTAGTAAAACGTCGGCATCATTAGGAGGCTGCAGCACCACTTTTTGGAAACGCCGCTCGAGCGCGCCATCTTTTTCGATCAATTTATATTCGTCGAGGGTAGTTGCCCCTATGCACTTTAAACCCCTGGCCAGCGCCGGCTTAAGCAAGTTGGCGGCATTTTGGCCCCCGTCGGTAGTGCCAACGCCAAGTACGGTGTGGATTTCGTCGATGAAGATGATGATATCCGGATTGGCTTCCAATTCTGCCAGCACCAGTTTCATGCGTTGCTCAAACTCGCCACGAAACTTGGTGTTACCGACCATCGCCGTCAAGTCGAGTTGAATGACTCTATGGTTTTTGAAAGCGCTCGGGGCTCGGCCATCGGCAATCAGTTGGGCCAGCCCTTCGGCCAACGCCGTTTTTCCGACGCCCGGCTCGCCAATGAAAACCGGATTATTTTTTTTCGTAAGGCCTAAAATTTCAAAGGCCTCGCCCAGCTCCTTAACGCGGCCAATGACCGGGTCTAGTTTGCCTTGGGAAGCTAAGAGGGTGAGGTCGCGTCCAAACTCGGTAAGCTTGGGGGTCTTGGTTGCCAACTCGATGAATCGTTCGGTGCATGCGGAGTTAACAGCAGAGGCCCCCCCCGGGAATGAAACCAACGCGAGAAAAGTAAGAGCTAAAATTAGACGTGCCGGCATAACGCCTTGTGTCATTTTTTGGTCAAAAAGTCAAGCACATGCAGGTGCCGCAAAAGGGCACTTCGGCACCGCTTGTTACCATCGCTGGAGGATGGGCAAAAAGGATGCTATGAGCTTGTCACCCATGAACATAAAGACCGCCAACGAAATCCGCTACATGGAAAAGGCCGGACGCCTGGCCGCCGAAACTTTGGCCCACACCGGCAAGTTTGTTAAAGCCGGCATTTCCACCAACGAGCTCGACCAGATTGCCCTGGATTTTGTGCTAAGCCGCGGCGCCATTTCGGCCTGCACCGACTATTTGGGTTACCCAAAGGCCATCTGCACCTCGATTAACGAAGTGATTTGCCACGGGGTTCCCGACCAAACCAAACTCAAAGACGGCGACATTATCAATATCGATGTCACCGTAATCGTAGAAGGCTTTCACGGCGACACCTCCAAAATGTTCTTTGTCGGTGAGCCAAGCCAAAGAGCAAAACAGATCGTGGAGTGTGCCCTTGGCGCCATGAACCGCGGCATCGAAGAGACAAAGGCCGGATCTTTCACCGGCGATATTGGATTTGCGGTCGAAAAGTTTACCAGCCGTAAAGGATTCCACGTTGTGCGCGAAATTGGTGGGCACGGCATTGGGCGTCTCTTTCACGAGGACCCATTTGTGCCCTCGTTCGGAAAACGCGGACGCGGAGTGCGGTTAGAAAAATGGGGAACCATCACCGTAGAACCAATGATCAATGAGACTGCCGCGCCAATTGAGGAGATTGAAATTCCGGGCTCAACGATTACCGTTTTTAAAACCTCGGATAAATCGCTCTCGGCGCAATTCGAACACACGGTGCTCATCACCGACGGTAAACCGCAAATTCTCACCCTTTTTTGATCTGAAGGCGGTTGTCATCAGGGCTGAGGCCGTTGTCGCAATTGAGGTTTCCACCGTGAATGGCCATTGATACAGATCATTAGGTGGGGCGTTTGGGGAGATGGTGGGGGATTTTTTTATTGTCGGGGTCTGCGCTCGCAGACTGTCCGCTGTATCTCTACGCCGTACACGACGCCCAAAAAATTGCGGCGCTAACCGATGAAACCGCGCCAACTCAACGCACCTTTCGAAACTACGGCGGCTACCTTGATTACTTTACGACGCCCGATGGCGATGAGGTCATGTTCGGCGCCATGGTGAGAATCAGCGGAAAAGTTCTTACCCTGAGCCAGATTACCATTCTACCGCTTGGCGCTTCGGACTACAGCACCCCGGTAAAACTCACGGTAGGCGGGGTGAAAAAAGCGAAAGATCTTATTCTCGCCAAAGCGAAGGCCGCCGGTTTTCACGTTTTGGTTCTAGAGGGCAACCGTATCACCGGAGCCCGAAAAAAAAATGACCGCATCGGCTCGGTTAGCCACGTCTTATTTATCGACTAAGCGCCTTTTAACGACCAGAACCGGTGCGGGTTTGCGGCTCATTAGGAATTTGTGAGTCTGACGGCTGGCGAACTGGCAAGGGGACCAAACGCCCGCCCTCTTTGATGGCGTCGGAGCCCGCGGTACCCGCTTCGTGGTACTCAGCATCCTGATTTACATTCCACACATCGTACTTTGTTGAATGGGTCAAAATATTTTCGACCGTGAGCATCGCCGTCATCATGGCGTGATCTTGATTATTGTACTTGTGCATGCCATTTCGTCCCACTACGTGGAGCGAAGGAAATTTGTCGGTGAGCTCCTCTTTGATTGCCGTAACGTGGCCTTGGTATTGGTGATCGTAAACGGGATACGCCTTTTTCTGACGAACCACGCAGCCATCTAAAATATCAGCTTCTTCTGCCAGGCCCAAGGTTACCAGTTCGCGTTTGGCCAACGCCACCAGTTCGCTGTCTTTTAACGACCACAATCCATCGTTTTCAAAACAAAAATACTCTAAGCCATAGCAATTTGTCTGTTGGTCGGGCACCAGTTCCGGAGACCATGACTTATAGTTCTGAACCCGGCCCACTTTGACAATGGGGTCGTGGATGTAGATCCAATTATCATCGAACGTGTTTCGTTCTTTCACAATCAGCGCCACGGTTAGAAAGTCGCGGTATTTCAAATTTTGAGCGTGCGGCCTACTCTTGAGTTCTGGCTTCAAGCCAGCGACCATTTCGCGTAGCGGCGCCGAAGAAATAACCTGAACGGTCCAGATCGTTTTGGCGGTACCCTTTTCGGTGTAGCGAACTTCCCACAAATTCTTATCGGGATGGAACGTAAGGCCGGTGAATTGGCAGTTCATCAAAACCGTTCCGCCCAACTCGATGGTCTTGCGAGCAGCGGCATCCCACATCATGCCGGGTCCGCGACGCGGATAGCGAAACGAGTCGATTAAAGTCTTAATGATCTGCGACCGCTCCTTCGGTTTCTTTTGGGGGAGCAAGGCGTTCATAATTGCGCCGCCCAGCGAAAGCCCCTTAATTCGCTGCGCCGCCCAATCGGCCGAGATCTCTTTACAGTCCATGCCCCACACCTTTTCGGTGTAGGTCTTAAAAAAAATGGAGAAGAGCCGTTTACCAAATTGATTGGTAACCCAGTCTTGAAAATTATTAGGATTGGGAACGGGAAATAACTTTGCTTTGAAGTACGACAACACGCAAAGCGTGGACTCAAAAATTCCCAGTTTAAAAAGCGCATCAAACGCCTTTAACGGATACGAAAAAAACTTACCCCGGTAATAGATGCGACTCGAGCGCGGTCGATTTAACATGTCGTCGGGCAACAACTCAGTCCACAGGCTTTCTACCTCGGCTGACTTCGAAAAGAAGCGGTGCCCCCCGATGTCGAAAAGATAACCTTTGTAATTCACCGTTCGCGAAATTCCCCCAACGTATTGCGCATCGGCCTCAAGTACGGTGACCCGCACCTTCTTTTTTGAAAGCAGGTAGGCGGCGGTCAAACCGGCTGGGCCGGCGCCAATGATGAGCACGTCAGTATTTTTCTGAACTGTTGAGCTATCGGTCATAGGTGTCTCGGATGGGAGGAAATGAGTCGCGTACGTATAGTGTAGCAGGCGAATAAACGTTTCGCGCGGAAGGCAACTAACACACCGTTTCAGACAACCAAACGATGCAAAAAAAAAGAGAGCTGATAATCAGCTCCCTTTAAATAAATGGCGCGCCAGCCAGGATTCGAACCTGGGACCCTCAGATTCGTAGTCTGATACTCTATCCAACTGAGCTACTGGCGCCCTCAAGATAGCTTTAAGTCCAAAAGAAACCCTGTGTTACACGCAACGGTGCACCAAGTCTACCTACTTTAGAGTGATCCTAAGCCAGGATCAGAACGATCCAAAATCACTGGATTCGCCTCTGCCATTTCGAGTATGACGTGGACCATGATGATCCAGACGAACAGCTGCCGAGAGTTCCTCGAAACTCTCTTTCTGCGCCGAAAGCGCAATAATGCGGGCTATTCACAACGTGCCATGGCGCGCCATTTAAGGATGAGCCCGGGCGAGCTATCGGAAATTTTACGGGGTAAGCGGGCGGTTACCCCCAAAACGGCCGCGCGCATCGCCACCGCCCTGAGCTTTTCCGAAGTTGAAACCAATTTCTTAATTCAACTCGCCGAACAAGAACGCTCACCCCAAATAAATTCGGCTGGCGATCTATCCGCAAAAAAATTGAACTCCGAACTCTTCGCTTTAGCCGGAGACTGGTTTTACAGGGCGCTATTTGCCCTAACCGAGACCCAAGGCTTTCGTTGGAATCAAAAGGAGATTTCAAAACGGCTGGGGGTTAGTGAGCCGGAGACACGCATCGCGCTTGAAAAATTGAAACGAGTCGGAGTTCTGTCAGAAACCGAAAACGGCTACCGGCTGGACAAACGGGCCATCGTTTTTGAGGAGGAGTACCCCTCCGAAGCCATCCGCGACTTCCACCGGCACATCTTGGCTAAGGCTGAACAAGCTCTCGAATTTCAAACGGTGACCGAACGCGAATTTCAAGGTGTCACACTGGCCATGAACCCATCTCTACTTCCCATCCTGAAAAAAGAGCTTTCAAATTTTTTAGATGAACTGGGTCAACGTTACGGATCAGCAAAAAATAAGACCGAGGTTTATCACATTGAACTGGCCGCTTTTCGCCTGACCAATTGCGACGAAAAAACTGCCTAGTGCCTTAACCTATCTTTGGCTCAATGCGGTCTTCCTCACTGCGTTCTTCAGATTTACGGCGGAGGAAATAGACGACGCGAAAGAGTACGGCGCCAAAACCTAGCCAAAACAGGAGGGGTAGTAACGGCGACTTCATGCCGGATAACTCCGGAGCCGCTTGCCCCAACGATAAAAAATCTGCGGCTTCCGGTTTAAAGCTGACCGGTTTTTCGCCGGCAATCGATAACGAGCCGCGAGGTAACCCAATCGGATGGGGCGAAGCCACAAGCCGCATATCCCCTTTTCCCTTTTTTAAATACTCATCAACAAATTTATTGAGCCAGCCAGCTACCTTGGCCTTCGATTCGGCGGCCATCGCTAAGTTTACGGTAGTTCCACTCTTTGCCACTATAGCCGGGGTTAAACCCGTGTTGTCGGAGGGCGCAACAGGAAGTTCGCCGGAGGAGGGAACCGCGCCGGCCGCCTGGAGTCGTTCTGAATTTCTTTTTTCGATTTCCTCTTTTTCTTTCACTGACGAGGCAGCCCCGTTCGCCTCGTCAGCGGACAGGCTTAGTTTGCCAAAGTCAGTTAGAAGTTTAGACATTTCATTCGCCACCGTGCCATTAACGGGCACTTGGCCAACCGGCGGGGACTTGATTGTGCCCCCCCCCGATCCTGACGATATTTTTTCTTGCTCGATTACATTGGGTAGGATGGCGGGTCCCTTAACCGCACTCAAAGCGGTCTTTGAAATTTTTTCGTCAGTCGTGGATAGACCACGATCTTCGCGTCCAGAAAAATCGGCCAAAATATCTTTCACCACGCGGGCGCCCTCTTCACGCGTTAGTTGCCCACTCTCCACCCGATCTCCCAAATTTTTTTCTAGGTCTTCTTTTAAAGTGGGATAGTTTCTAAGCGTCGCGACCGGGGAGGCCGGCAACACCAGTGGAATAGACAGCACCGGAGTCACCACTTCTGGCTCAGCGGCAGGAGCGCCACCAGCGGAATGAGCGAAATGCGCTCCCCCTCGATTAGAACCAGATTCACCGCCGCCACCTTCGACGCCTGCAGCCGGTACTACCGCAGCGCCAATTGAAGAATTGCCCGCGGCTGCACCAGACGCAGCGGTCGCAAAATCAAAGGCGTCGAGTTTGCTATCGCCAAACACCGAAGGGGGTAAGGAGTTCGCTGAATCCAATTTTACATCGGAGCTTGGATTTAAATCTGGGTTTTCAGCTTTCACCTTCGCGATAGTCTCTTGTTCAACCAGAAACTCCATCGTTTTTCGCATTTCAGCCTTGGAGGGATCACGATGAAGGACCGACTCAAAAAAATTGTCGACGGCCTCGCGGCGTTGGAAAAACAATTGGCGTGGCGGAAGTGGATTGTTTTCTAAAAACTCTTTAGTCTTTTCTACCTGAACCGGGGTTGGGTTCTTATGCTCGATGATTTGAAACAGACCGGTAATCTGTTCATCGGTGGCAGAAATCTTTTTGCCAAGCGGGATGATCTTTGGCTCTGCGGCAAATAGCGCAAAGCAGAGCAAAAAACCTAGAATTATACTTCCAACGTACCTCATAAACGGGAGCCCTCTGCAGCACGTTAAGATGCATTTACAACGCCAACAAAACTCGTATTCAATGGGTGCCGCCAGGCTGAACCAGGGCGGCGATTGTGAGGAGCGTTAAAAACGCTCGAAGTGCCTAAGGAATCGCCGTGTTCAGAGAGAGGCCAGACCAGTAGGGGGCCTCGGCAGACCACTAATCTTTTCAGGGAATTAGACCGATAAATTCAACATATGATGCGTGGGGTAAAACACCTTTTTGCGGATCTGCGTGGCACCAGAAAGCTGGCGGTCAGCAATGATCTAGGGCTGCTGGCCGGCAGCCTCTCATTTTACTGTCTGTTCTCAGTTCTGCCGTTTCTGATTCTCTGTTTTATGGGCGCCCGCTTTTTGCTAGAACGTTTTGCCCACACCGATCACTCGGCACTCGAGATGCAAACGGTGCTGCAGTCGATGTTTCCGTACTCGGGCGAATGGTTTACGCAGAGTTTGATCTCAGTACTGCGCTCCAACGCCGTTGATGGCTTCTTGGGCTTTGGCCTTTTGATCTACTCCACCTACAAGTTATTCGCCTGCCTTCACTCCATCTTCAAAAAAATTTCAATCAACCAGAGGGTACGCCACCCCTTTCTTGAGCAGCTGATCTCTTCTTTTTGCTTTTTGGTGGTTTCGAGCGGAAGCACGGCGGCGATTTTTCTGTTCAGTACTAAGAGTGCCGTACTGAAGACGATGGTGGGACCAAATTTTGCGATCTACAGCCTGTGGTACATCAATTCTATTGCTTCGCTCACGTCGGCCCTATTTTTGTTGGGGAGCCTAACTTTTCTTTATAAGATGTTACCCACGCAAAAGATTGGCGTACGCAATGCTTTACGCGGCGGTTCGTTGTTTTTGGGTTCGTTTGTCATCTGCAAAGCGATGTATCAATTTTATATTGTTTATTTTCACTACATGAATGCCAGCACCTACGGCCGTTTTTTTAAACCACTGCTCTTCCTGGCCTGGATCCATTTCCTGGTCTACAGCTTTCTATTCGCCGCCCAGTACGTGATCTACCTCGAGTCTAAGGACGGACCCAAAGTTCCTAAATTTTAACGGTGAAGAAAAGAAAACTACTGCCTAAAATTGGCTTTTTCGCGCCATTTGGTACTTCTAAGTAGCCTGCCTTCGCTCTCCGAAATCACCTTACCCTCGCCCAAATAGATGACGGTATCCTCGGCGCCACCAGCGTAGACTGGGCCGAAGGTTCGGTAGATTAGCAACTGCGATCTAGTGATGTCTAAAAGTGCCGTACGTAGACTGGCCATGTCACCAGGTTTAACCGCGGTAATCCCGGTTAAGGTTTTAGTTTCTTTAAAACCCTTTGGGTCGTCACAGAAATTGCGCAATTCGAACAGTTGGTTCTCAACGTGGTTTGCTTCGATTACGATTTTTTTTCTCTCCTCGTCATTGGCAACCCAAGTCATACGGTGCTTTCCGGCTGCCCGCCAAATCTCCGCGATAATCCCCGCTACCTTCTTTTCATAGCGTCCGAGCTCGTTGCAGATTTTCGGTATGAAGGCCTGCTCTTTCCAATCGGGATTCGTGGCACTGAACAAACTTGCGACCTCAAGGCGAGTCACAGAAAAAATCCCGTCACTTATAGCGACGCCATCTTGCTCTTCCACTTTCCGTTGATTCGAAGCAAGGTGATCCGGCGCAGTTTCTGCAAAGGCGTAAACCGACAGAAATAGGGTCATTAAAAAAACAACTCTTTTCGGCATCATAGTTCTCTCCTAAGCGGGTCTGAAATTTCGGGGCTAAAGCATGCCCCCACACTTAACTGAGCCGTGAAGTGCAAAGAATTGGCCAGAGCTGCTTTAGCAGAGACGTTAAGGCTCTTGTCGGTTGAATTGACGAAGGGTCGTCGTAGACCGGAAGGGAACACATGGTGATGTTTTTTACAGCCCCACTGGGCTACTGACAGTTGAGGAAAAAAATGGTGGACCGGATGGGGATCGAACCCACGACCTCTAGAATGCCATCCTAGCGCTCTCCCAGCTGAGCTACCAGCCCACACACATCTAAGGACCCAAAGCTGTATCACAGTAATCTTTCGACTGGCAATGGGGCGGTGTTTCTTTCCGCTTGCAAAGTATTCTTGGGGAACGTATTCACATCCCTTAATATTGATAACGATTCTCAATTTCAAAAAACCGTTTAAGGAAAATCTGATGCTCCGCTACGTTTTCGCCCTTATTCTTAGTCTCACCGCCCTCGGCGACACCATGGACACCGTAGTGGTTCAAGACGTTCAAGAACGCGCTCAACGTACCGGAACGGTTAAAGACACCATCATTAAAACCGAAGTCATTACCGCCAAAAACATTGAGCGCAAGGCCGCCAAAACCATCGCCGACGCCATTGAAAACGAGCCCGGCATCGACACCCAGAACGGATGCTCCATTTGCGGCATCAAACGAGTGCAAATTAACGGCCTTAAGGGCGAGTACACCACGGTATTAATGGACGACGTGCCGCTGCACTCCACCGTGTCGAGCTATTACGGCTTCGACGCCATGGTTACCGCCGGCGTCGCACGCATTGAAGTGGCCCGCGGTTCCGGCGCGGCGTTGCTAGCCCCCGAAGCCATCGGCGGCGTGATCAACATCATTACCAAGAAGGCCACCGAAAATGGACTGCTCGTAGATCTGGCCGGCGGCAATGCCGAATACCGTGTGCTGTCGCTAGTGGGAACGGCCGTCAGCAAGGATGGTAAAAAACGGACAACGGTTTCAGCTCAGCACAATCATCAGGGCCAATGGGATAGCGATAACAATGGCGTGAATGAATCGCCCCGCCGAAGTAATTACTCGGTGTTGGCGCGCGTCTCTTCTGATTTGGGAGTAAACACCAATCTAGATGTTCGCGTTTCGGGTCTGAAATCGAGCACCTTCGGCGGCCCCCTGCACGCGGGGATTTTTTCTAGCGCCGTGCAAACCGCTCCTCTGGCGTTTGAAGGCAACGACGTGCGCCGCCCCTACACCGGCGGATCCAACGCGGTAAACGAAACGGTAGAGCTCGAGCGCATGGAAGGCGCCACCAAGCTCACCCAAATTATCAACGATAATTCAAATTTCAGCGCCACTCTGAGCGCCGCCCAAGGCAAGCAAGATTCATTTTACGAAGGCAACGATTACGCCCACACTAACGACACCTACTTCGCCGATTTGCGATATAACCATCAGCTTTTTGCTAGCCACCTCATCACCATTGGCGGTGACGTTAAGCTAGAGCAATTGCGATCTCGCTCCGAAAAGTTTTTTAACCCGCCCAAGTCTATCGCTAAAGACGATTTCGATTTTTTTAGTCCAGGGTTTTATCTCCAAGACACCTGGACGCCTTGGGACAAACTGGAACTGGCCGCGGCCCTTCGCTTCAACCTGATTCAGGTGGATTGGAAAGGGCAAAATGCCAAAGCAAAAGAAATTGATAAGAGCGTGGTGGTCCCCCGCGTCCACGTTAAATTTTTGCATAGCCCGGAACTGATCTCACGCCTTTCTTACGGACAAGGTTACCGCGCACCGCTCACTTTTTTTGAGTCGGAGCACGGCATTCTCGACAACGGGTTTGACGTTTTGATTTCGGATATCGAAAGCTCACATTCGGGTGTGTACTCGCTCTCGTACGACAACAAAGTTGCCGCGGCGACGGTATCGGGCTCGTGGACCGGCATTAAAAACCTGGCTTACATCGAAAACCTTCCCTCCCCGGGGCGGTCTTCACTCAAAAACGATTTTGGTTACGTCACCGTAGGTTCGGTGGATGCGTTGGCCAGCTACCAACTTTTCACCTCACTTCAGGTGGGCGCGGGGTACGAACACTTTTTTTATAGCCAACGTTATAAGTCATTGCTTCCCACCGCCGCCATTGAAGACCGGGCACGCTTTTTGGCCGATTTTTCGCACGATGGCTGGGAAGGCAATCTAACCGTTAACGTAATTGGGGCGCGAGACTTGGCACCCTACAACTACGGCAATCGCTTCAATATTTGGGATGGCACTACGGCCTCCGCCCCCAAGGGAACCACCGCTCCGGTCTGGGCCACGGTCGATATTAGGGTGGCAAAAAAAATTGGCGATGAGGTTAGCCTTAATTTCGGGGTAAAGAATTTATTCGACTACACGCAGACAAAAACTGAGTCGCCTTTATTCTTTGATTCAGCCGGCGGATTCGACGTGCTACACATCTGGGGACCTTTACGCGGTCGACAAATCTATGCAGGACTTCAGGCTAAATTTTAAAAGCTCGCTGATGGCAGAAATGCCAAAGCAGCGCTTCTTCGTGAGTTGGGGCAAAATGGGACTTTCGGGCCCCTTTGCGATCAGCGTTTTGCTTCATGGCTCATTACTATTTTTGAGTTTGGGCGGATTGTGGAGATCTAGCCCCCAGCCTTACGGAGTCTTAGTTGAGCGTGTAGGCATTCCCGGAGGGGGGAAGCCGATTGCCGTGATTTCGGAATTTGAAGTGGATTATGCCCTGCCCTCGGACGTGGCGTTGGCGCCGAGAAAGAAAAACAGAAAGATAAAACCTGTCCTTGAAGCCACCGAGGAAACCCGCGCCAATGAGAGTGGCGGTCGCTTGGGCAACGCTTTGCACGGCGCCGACTCGGGGCTGATGGGGGATCCAAACGGAATTCAAGTTTCAACCCGTGATCGCTACCTTTACGAGCTAAAAACGTTTTTTGATCAGCGCAAAACTTATCCCACTTCGGCGCGCACGCTGGGGCAGACCGGCCAAGTGGAAATTGCTTTTGAGATAGAGAAAGACGGAAGTATCGGCAAAGTGGTCATTGTCACCCCTTCTACCTACGAGCGACTTAACCAAGCGGCGTTGGCGCTGGTTCAGAATGCCAAGACCTTTAAGCCCCTTCCCTCTGAGTTAGGAGTTGAAACGTGGAAACTTACCGTGCCGATTCGCTACGAATTAAATTAATTTTTGGCCTCCTTTTTTTGGCGGTTACGGCTTGGGGCCATACGGTTTCCCTGCACGAAGCAAAACTCTATCAACTCACCCGATTTCAGCGTTTTGATCTCGAGTCGTTTAAAGGAAAAAAGTTTATTCTGGTCTTCTTCCAACCCGACTGCTCGCCATGCCGGGAACAAATGAAAGCGCTTAAGTGCCTTAAAGAACGGCACGCTTCGCTGGAAGTGCTTGCCGCCGGAGTGGGCGATCAAGCGGCACTCGTAAAAGAGGTACGCCCCTTGGCCCTAAACTTTGTTTCGGTAGAAGCGACGCCTAAATTTCTTACGATGGTGGATGGCATTAGTTCAACCCCCCACACGTTGTTTGTGGGCGGCGATGGTCACATCACGTCACGTGAAGACGGGGCGCGCAGTTGCGAAGAGTGGGAAAAAATTGGGAAGAGTAGAAAACTGTTCTAAGGCATTCGTAACACTGTCAGTCGGCGTGTTTAGCTTTAACTTCCATTTCTAAACTGGCCTGGCCATTGTCGACGAACTGATTGATTTGCAGAGAATGCAACGACGTGTCTTCATTCATATGAAACCAGGTGGTAGAACCCACCGACTTGGGGTCTTTAGGCGCGCTGCGATCATCGATCCAATACAGCACTTCGAAGCTCACTTTAGGCCCAGCGTTGTGGCTATAGCGAGAAACCCAAAGATGGGCCGAGTATTTATTCTTCACCTTGCCGCCGCTATCTTTACAAAGAACTTCCCAATCTTGGGCGGCCTCATTCACCAAGCGGTGTTCGCATTTTAATTCGACGGCCCCTTGCACCGGCTGAAGGTTGAATTTTAAATTTTCAGCGGTGATTTTTAGATTGGCGCCAAATTCGGCGGCAAATCCATTCATCGAAACAACCAACCATGCGACTGCCCCAACCAGAAACTTCATGCGTAGCCTCCCCAATTTTTTTTACTACGATCGCAAAGAACGAAGAATCCCTTTTGAAACCTCTTTTAAGGTATCAAACACGCCACGGCCATCCACCGCCACCGCCTCAATTTCGGGAGCGTTAAACGTATTAAGCTGCTCACGCAATACGCTTGAGGGAATGGGATTGGGCACGTCGCGTTTGTTGTACTGGAAGACAAACGGGATGTGATTCAGGTCGTACCCCTGCTCTCTTAAATGGGCGTCTAAATTTTTTAAGCTCTCGAGGTTTTCTTCCATTCGCTCCACTTGCGAATCAGCCACGAACACGACGCCGTCTACGCCCTTGAGCACTAAGCGACGGCTCGCATCATAAAAATGCTGACCGGGTACGGTGTAGAGATGAAACCGCGTAGTAAAACCGCGAATCTCACCGATGTTAAGCGGTAGAAAATCGAAGAACAGAGTTCGCTCCGTGTCTCCGGTTAAAGAGACCAGCCGCCCCTTCTGGTCGGGCGCCGTCTGATTGTAGATGTACTGCAAGTTGGTGGTCTTTCCGCCCAAGCCAGGGCCGTAATAGACGATCTTGCAGTTAATTTCGCGAGCAGCATGGTTGATAAAGGACATGGTTGCCTTACAGGGAGACGCGGTTTTGCAGCGCTTTTCCTAGCGTGGCGCTATCGAGATATTCGATCTCAGCCCCCACCGGAATTCCATGCGCAATGCGACTCACCTTCACGCCATTGTATTTGATTAGGCGGGCGATATACAACGCCGTCGTGTCACCTTCTACGGTGGGGTTGGTGGCCAGGATAACTTCCTTAACCCCTCCGGCCTCAAGGCGCGACTGCAACTCCCCAATTTTTAGCTTGGTCTCATCCATGCCGTCGAGTGGGGATAACGCTCCGTGTAATACGTGATACTTACCTTTAAACTGCTTACTCTTCTCAAGCGCCGCCAAATCGGAAGGGCCTTCGACCACGCAAATTGACTCGGTGCTGCGCTGGGGATCAGAACAAATCTCGCACACCGGCGTCTCGCTGAAGTTGCAGCATTCAGCACAGCTATGCAGCGTTTCGCGCGCCTGCGAAATGGCATTGGCCAAATCAGACGCAAACTCTTTAGGCTGACGTAGAATAAAGTACGCCAAGCGGGTGGCGGTTTTTTCACCAACGCCGGGCAGCCGCTTCAGCTCAGAAACCAGCTCACCTAAAGTGCTTTCAATCTTTTCAAATGTTGCCATGCCTATTTATCAACCCGCGCTTCAATCACTTCAGCTCCCAGCGCCTCTTTAAAACCAACCACCAACGGATGCTCTAAAGCCTCACGCTTAAGCTGCTCATGTTTTTCGTTTCGGTGCGCCTCTAAACTTTTATTTTCGGGCGCCTTATCGCTGCCGCCAATCAAAACCCGCGACGGACTCGCAAAAAACTCGTTGGCGAGCGCTTCCATCTCTTTTCTAAATTCGGGATCAGAGGCCTGCCGCTCGTAGAAACTGCCTTCGAAATGAAGCCGTAAGACAACGCCATTTTCTGACTTCTTAAGTTCAAACTTAGCGTGCTCGGCAAGGGCCCCGATGCGAGGCTTTTTCTTTAATGCAAAGGCAGCAAAGTTTTCCCAATTCTTTTCTAGCGGAGCCGGCGGGGCCACCGGCGCCGGGGGAATTACGGGCGCAGGTGGTGGGGTCAAGGCTGCCGGCCGCACCGGCGCCTCAAGCTTCTCCGGCTTCCCTGGCTTAGTCGCGCTCAACTCCGGAGCCGCCTTAGTGCCTGGTTGGTGGGGTTGTGGCGATGGCTTAGGCGGTGACACCACCGACTCAAGCCCCTGCAACTCGCTCATGCGAATCGTGGCCAGCTCCAAAACAAAACGCGGCAAGCTGCTCCAGTTCAAGTCAGAGATCGTTTTGGCAAAAATCTGCGCCATGCGCTCGACTTGAATCAGCGAAACTTTTTTTGCCAGATCACTAAGCCGAGTCAGCGAATGCGGAGAAATATCTAAAAAGTCGTTGGTTACCAGCTCTTTTTCATTCTGCGTGAGTCGCACTAAATAAAGTAGCCGAACCTCCTCATAACATCGCTCCGTAAAGTGCTTGAGATCCACACCGCGATCGAACTGGTCACCGATAAGCCGGAGAAGGCTTTTTTTATCGGACTCGACAATCGCCTGCACCAACTCGTAAATCGCGCGGTTCTCACTAATGCCCAACGCCGAAATCACATGCGTTTCATCTAAGGTAGGCAACGCAAGGTTGGCCGAATAGGACAGCACTTGGTCAAGCAGCGACAGCGCATCACGAAGGCTGCCATCGGCGCCAGAGGCAATCAACCCCAGCCCTTCGCAAGACAGCTCTTTCTTTTCGGCGATCAAAATTAATTTGAGGCGCTCGATGATGAGCCCTTGAGAAAGCCGGCGAAACTCAAAACGCTGACAGCGTCCCAACACCGTAAGCGGAATTTTTTGGGCTTCGGTGGTAGCAAAAAGAAACACCACGTGCGAGGGCGGCTCTTCCAAAGTCTTGAGCAAAGCATTGAAAGCGCTCACGCTGAGCATGTGCACTTCATCGATGATGTAGATCTTATAAAATCCGGTGGCCGCGCTATAAACCACGTTGTCGCGAATCGCGCGCACGGCTTCAACGCCGTTGTTCGAGGCGCCATCGATTTCAATGACGTCTACTGACCGCCCTTCGGCGATAGCCTGACACTCAGAGCACACCTGACAGGCAATGGCGTCTTTGGCGTTGGGACAGCGCAGGGCTTTGGCAAAGATACGGGCGGCCGAGGTTTTCCCTATCCCCCGGGCACCACTAAATAAATAAGCGTGATGAACTCGCGACTGAAGAATGGCGTTTCTGAGCGTTTGGACTACATGCGGCTGACCAACCAAGTCTTCAAAAGTCTGGGGTCGCCACTGTCTAGCGATCGCTAAGTAACTCATGACCTATTACTAGCGCCTTAGGAGACTAATGCGGAGAAAAAAAAGAGGCTCGGGTTACCTGCGGCATCAAATTACGTTGTTGCCGCTGCTTCCTTCCGGACCTGACGGGGTTCACAAGAATTTGTCGCGCAGGGCCGAGCCATACGTAAGCTTTGTTTAATCAGAAGGTAGGGTTAGGGCAATGAAAAATGTAGAATAGAAGGGGCTAACTGCCTCTCAAACTTGGCTGAGGACCCCCAAAATGAGCCTAAAACGCGTCGTCCCCCTTTTTTTCCTGTTGGTACTAACCCTTCCGCACTGGGCTTTAGCGGAACCCCCTCCACCAACTGAGCCGGCCAAAGAGGGAAGCAAGTCCGTCTCGCCGCCCAACGTAAACAGCCCATCCAATGCGCCAATCCCGAGCGATGGTTGGGCCGACGGTACTGGTGGCGAGCCCACCCCCCCCACGCCCTACGTTGGGCACGTTCGTTCGCAGATCTTTGCCTTTCAGCTCAACGGACTTTTTCTGCTCCAAGCCGGAGGCGGCAACAGCTTCACCGGACAATTTTCGTGGACCCCGCAATTCAAAATTGATCGCTACGAAATGCGCTTTGATTTTGGGCTGTCGGTGCCCAAAAACTCGCTCGGCGATCTCTTTCTCTCGGTTAATTACGAGCTCATGTTTCGCACCAGAATAAACCCCGAGACGCGCTTAGACATCGGCGGCGGCGCCCAAACCTGGACCGGCGCGCGCGGCATTACCCATCCGATTGCGTCGGCTCAACTTTCCCGTTTTTACGACATTAAATCTCCCGTAAATCAGATCTTTTTGGGCTACTCAATATTCTTTGCCGCGAACACGATCCACCTTTTTAAAGCGGGTATCGGTTTCACCCTATAAATCGTCGACAAATGGTGAAGACTTATAACGCATAACAGCATTGTTTTGTTAACGCTAAGCGCCCCACTTTTTGACTCTGAACGACGCCCCCGGCAAACCCGCAGTTAGGGGATTTGGGGGACAAGTGAAGAGCAAGATTTGGGGATTACTCTGCGTTGCGGTGGTGTGCTTTCTTTCGCCTTCTGAAGCGGAGGCGTCACGAAGACGAAACCGTTGCAGCGATGAGCTCAACCAAGCGCGGACGAAATCCCACGGCCAAAGCCAACCACCAAACCAACCATCAAATTCACCAACCCGACAAAACAACTCTCTAGGGAGCCAGCGTCGCCTTGAAGAGATTAGCGTTCTCAATCTCATCACCTACAACCTGCTCAACCTCGAAATGCACGTGGGAAAATTCGAGCGCGGGGCCACCGGCCTTCACCAACTGAAAGGGCCACGAAAAAAAGAAGATGTGTTTCGCGAACAGCAAGCCAAGCTTCTTCTCGAAGAGAAGATGGACCTCGGAGTTTTTCAGGAAGTGGAAGGCAAAGAGTCCTTTCTCGCCTTCAACGAGATTTACCTGAATGGCCAATTTGATCCGTTGATGGTGAAGGGAAACGACCCACGCGGCATTCAAATAGGCATGTATTTGAAGCACGATCTGCCGTTTGAGATTGAATACCGCAGTCACGTCGCCCGAACTTGGGTAGACCCCATTTCCCAACACAAACAAAGAGTTTTCACTCGTGACCTGCCCACCTTAATTGTGCGTGCCAAGGGCGACAAAAAACCGCTGGTCGTTTTCATTGGCACTCATTACAAATCCAAGCGCGATCGCGACGACGATCCTGAATCCGAGATTTTGCGCAAAGCACAAGCTGACGCCACGGTCGAAATTATCAATGCGCTAAAGCGGGAGCTCGGTGAAGCGGTACCCATTATTTTGGCCGGCGACTTCAACGGCAATTACAACAAAGAAGAGGCCTTCGCCAACATGCGTAAGGCTTTAGACATGGATGACCCCTTTAACGATTTAAACGTAAGCAACCACGATCGCGTCACGCACACCTACCACCCCCGCGACGCCGAAACTAAATGGAACCAGGTCGACTACCTACTGGTCAGCCGCAACATCAAGGCCTGCATTAAATCGGCGTACGTACACCGCTACAAAGATGCGGCAGGAAAAATAAAACCGCTTCCCAACACCTACGAAGAGAGAAAACAGAATCCCTCCGATCACTTTCCGGTGGTGATGCAGTTAGACTTCCAGTGCTTGCTGAAATACTGGCGAAACAATTAAAGGCGAGGCCGGTCACGGCGATGGCGTGAATGCCACGCCCGAGGTGGCAGTTAATTCTGTCGGTTCTTCCAGTCTTCGATTTGGCGCTCAATTCGTTCAAGCTGGCTCGATAGAATTTCAATCTGCTCTTGCCAATAACGCTCAGTACCGAAGTGTGGAAACGCCAATTTAAAGGCACCATCTTCACGCCGACGGGCAATCCACGCCGCAAAATAGATAATGCGCAGCGCGCGCAGAGGTTCCATTAAAATAAGTGAGCGCCGATCAAATGGCCGAATCTCTTCGTAAGCTTCAAGCAACACCTGCTGGTTCTTTAAAGCGTATTCATCATCGCCGCCAATTAACATCCAACAATCTTGAATGGGCGGCGCAAAAAGCATGTCGTCGAAGTCGATAAAGAACGGCTCGTCTCCATTCCACAAAATATTTCCCGCGTGGCAATCGCCATGCACCAAACTTTGAGAAAAGCCCGCCTGAAAAAGCGGCGTGACCCTTTCAACAATATTTTTTACCAAATATTCGTAGCGGCCCTTCAACCCCGGCGCCAGAAGATCTTGCGAGGTGATGTAATCTAGAGAATCCATGCCGTAGGTTTTCGGCGTTAGCGAAATACGGGGGACGTTTTCCATCTCAAGCCCGACCTGATGAAGACGCGCCAAGTACCTTCCTAAGCGAGTGAGCTGCTCTTGATTTAGCTCTGGCTCAAGACGTCCCGGTTTCTTAGGAAACAGGGTAAAAAAAACCCCGCCCTCCGCTACAAAGATGGAAACCCCATTCTTTTTTAGCGGGGGAACTACGGGAATCTCTGCTTCTAAGGCCAGATCCAAATACCGGTGTTCGGATTCGATGGTCTCTTTCGACCAACGGCCTGGCCGGTAGAATTTTAAAATAACGTGGCTCTTGTCTTCAAACTCCACATCGTAAACGCGATTTTCCATGGCGTTTAGAGCTTGAAAACGACCCGTTGCCCGCCCCCCCATGATCTCGGCGGCATCAAAAATTTGTTCGGGCAGTAGGTGTGAAAAATCGGTGAACTTAGTCATGCAGGCTGCACTCTACCGATTTTGCATGAGGCCGCACAGAATTTTCCCTTGCGATTTCAAATCGTTTGCCACTTTCTTCCCCTTTTCTCAGCGAAATCAGGTATCTAAACGGGCCCATGGCGTTCCCCGAAGCGAAAAAAACAGCCCCAGCTTTCTTGCCGATGACCGCCGCGGATATGGCCGCGCGCGGGTGGGATTACGTTGATGTGGTTTTTGTCACCGGCGACGCCTACGTCGATCACCCGAGCTTCGCCATGGCCATCATTGGCCGGGTGCTAGAAGCCCAAGGGTATCGCGTTGCCATCTTAAGTCAGCCCGACTGGCGCAGTAGTGAACCGTGGAAACAGTTTGGCAAACCCCGCCTTTTTTTCGGAGTGAGTGCCGGCAACATGGACTCGCTCATCAATCACTACACCGCAAATAAAAAAGTAAGAAACGATGACGCATATTCGCCCGGCGGAAAAATTGGCCTCCGTCCCGATCGCGCCACCCTGGCTTACTGCCAGCGCGCGCGCGAGGCGTTTCCAGGAGTGCCGGTGATTGCCGGAGGAGTCGAAGCGTCGTTACGGCGCATGGCCCATTACGATTACTGGAGCGATACGGTTAAGCGATCGATCTTGCTCGACGCTAAGGCGGATCTCATTGTTTACGGCATGGGCGAGCGGCCAATTCGTGAGATCGCAAAGCGCTTGCAACTGGGGGCAACGGTAAAACAGCTTCGCGACATTCGCGGGGTGGCTTACGCGCTGGGGGCCAAAGAAGAGCTACCAATAGAAATTCCGGAAAGTCTGCGACCACTCAGCCAGGCCGCGCGCGACAATGCCGACTTCGCGCCGCTACTCATTCCCAGTTTCGAAGCCGTAAAGACCGATAAGGCTCAATTTGCCGAAGCCACGCGCCTCATTCACACCCACACCAATCCGTTTAACGCCAAAGTGCTGGTGCAGACCGATGGCGATCGAAAAGTGGTGGTGAATCCACCCGACCTTCCGCTGTCGCAGCAGGAGATGGATCGCATCTACGATTTGCCCTATTTACGAAAGGCGCACCCCAGCTACAGCGAGAAAATTCCGGCGTTCGAAATGATCAAAGATTCGGTGACGATCATGCGCGGCTGTTTCGGTGGCTGCACGTTCTGCTCAATTACTACGCACCAAGGCCGCATCATTCAGTCGCGATCGCAAGAGTCGGTGGTTCGCGAAGTTACGGCATTGGCGGCGTCCAAAGACTTTAAAGGGGTCATCAGCGACATCGGTGGCCCTACGGCCAACATGTACGAAATGCGTTGTAGCGACCCAAAGACCGAAAGCAGCTGCCGCCGTTTGAGCTGCGTTCATCCCACGATTTGCCCGCTGCTTAAGACGAGCCATGAGCCCTTAAAAAAATTGATGAAGTCCATTCGTACCCAGCGCGGAATTAAACGCACGTTTGTGGCTAGTGGTATCCGCATGGATTTAGCCCAGCTTGATCCCGAATACTTGGAAGAGTTGGCGGCCCACCACGTGGGTGGCCACCTTAAGGTGGCGCCGGAGCACGCCAGCGATGGTGTGTTAAACCTGATGAAGAAGCCGAGTATCGAGAATTTTACGGGTTTTGCTACGGAGTTTGATAAAGCCTCAAAGAAGGTAAACAAAGAACAGTATCTCGTACCTTATTTTATTTCTGGCCACCCAGGCTCCAGCCTCGACTCGATGATCGAGCTTGCGATTTACTTAAAGCGAAACGGTTACAAACCAGATCAGGTTCAAGATTTTATTCCTGCTCCTTTTGATATCGCCACCTGCATGTATTACACCGGGCTGGATCCATTCACAAAGAAGCCGGTCGAAGTGGCTACAAAGTTGAATGACCGCAAACTGCAACGCGCCTTACTGCAGTTCTTTAAACCTGAAAATTATTTTGAAGTGCGCGAGGCCTTGGAGCGGACCGGTCGCCACGACTTAATTGGTAATGGCTGTGATACTTTAATACCGGCGCACCCGCCTAAAGAAGCCTTGCAGCAACGCCGCGATCGCGCCAATCGTGATGCACGCGACATGCACCACCGCATTCCTACTCCGAATGGAGCGGGACAGACCGTCGGCTACCGGCCAAAGCGGACCACTCAAGAGCGGCGCGAAAAAATTTAGCGCCCGCCAGAGCGGTGCTACTTCTTATCGTTTTCTTTACCCTGATTTTTCAAAGCCGCGAGCACCGCAAATGGGTTGCTGGCGAACTTAGGACGAGGAGGCGGCGGAGGCCGATTGTCGCGCGGAGGCGGTGCGCCTCGATTATTCCTACTGGCTCCCTGATGGCCGCCCCCTTGATGGGGTCGCTGCCCGTTGCCTTGGCCACCTTGGGGCCGAGCCCCTTGCGCCGGCCGATTGCCTTGGGGCCGAGACCCGCCTTGCGGGCGATTATCCCGTCGTGGCTCGCGCGCTTCGCGCGGGGCCATGACCGGCTTCATCGACAGCGCGATCTGCTTTTTAACTAAATCAACTTCAAGCACGCGCACGTTAACGCGATCGCCAGGTTCCACTACCTCTTTAGGATCTTTCACAAACCGATTGCTCAGCTGCGACAAATGCACCAAACCGTCTTGATGAACGCCGACATCGACGAACGCACCAAAGTTGGTAACGTTGGTCACCACACCCGGCAGCTCCATACCGACCTGAAGATCTTTTAGTTCGTAAACCCCCTCTTTGTAGCTAAAGGGAACAAAGGATTCGCGCGGGTCGCGACCTGGCTTCTCCAGCTCTTTGATCACGTCGGCAAGGGTGAATTCACCCATCTCGGCCAGCAGAGATTCGTCACTCTTCAACGCCTTAGCGCTTTCACTGCCCACCAACTGCAGCACCGTGCGGCTGGTCCGCTCGGCAAATTTTTGCAGCGTCTCGTAACGTTCAGGATGCACGCCCGTATTGTCTAAAGGATTTTCGGATTCGGGGACACGCAAGAAACCCGCCGCTTGTTCGAAAGCCTTGCCCGAAAAATAAGGAACTTCCAAAAGCGCCGCGCGAGACTTGAAAAGCCCTTTTTCTTGGCGAAAATTTACGATGCTCTTCGCTAAACCGGGCCCAATGCCGGAAACACGAGCCAGCAAGTGGTATGAAGCGGTATTTAAATTGACTCCGACTGAGTTCACGCAAGTGTCGACTACGAACTCCAGCCCCTTTTTTAAGGCGTGCGGGGCCACGTCGTGCTGATACTGGCCGACGCCGATGCTCTTGGGCTCAATTTTTACCAGCTCGGCCAAGGGATCTTGTAGCCGGCGGGCAATGGAAATGGCGCCGCGAACGGTGATGTCTAAATTGGCAAACTCTTCGCGCGCATTTTCGCTGGCACTGTAAACGCTGGCGCCGGCTTCATTCACCATCTGCACGAGCACGGTTTTACCCAGGTCTTTAAGCACCTGCCGAACAAAGGTTGCGGCTTCCCGCCCACCGGTACCATTGCCAATCGCAATGGCGCTAATTTCGTGTTTGCCCAGTAGCTCGGTCAATGCCGCTTTGGCCTTCTCTTTTTCAACGTCGCTCTGAATCTGTATTACCTGGTTGGAGACAAATTTTCCGGCTTCATCCACCATTGCCAGCTTGCAGCCGGAACGTATGCCAGGATCTAAGCCTAAAACCGCTTTCGGACCGTAAGGTGAGGCCAGCAATAATTTTTTAAGATTATTAGCAAACACGTCAATGGCGACGACGTCGGCCACTTCACGCAGTTTGCGATGCGCTTCACGATCGATAGCGGGAAACACGTGGGCTTTGTAGGCAAACGTGGCCGCTTTCTTAAGCACTTCGGCGCCCGGAGAATCGGGCACGGTAAGCGCAAAGGCTTCAAACACGG
>JAYSWN010000123.1:0-4034 GCA_043718025.1 Pseudomonadota bacterium | reverse complement strand
CGCATGTGCGATGAGGGGAGGGGGGCGGGCGCCGATGGCCTTTCGGTGTACTTAGATTTTCGCGACGCCATTCAGCGGCTAGGTGAAGATTCGGTTCGTGCCAAATACGGCAATCTTTTTCAGATGTACGATAAAATCACTGATGAAAATCCGTACAAAAGGCCCATGCGCATCTATCCCGCCGTCCACTACACGATGGGTGGCTTGTGGGTAGATTATAATTTACAAAGCACGATTCCGGGGCTGTTTGTGGCGGGTGAGGCTAACTTTTCTGATCACGGGGCCAACCGTCTCGGTGCTTCGGCCTTGATGCAAGGCTTGGCCGATGGCTATTTCGTTTTGCCTTACACCATCGGAAACTATTTAGGCGGCACCAAGATGGCGCCGGTGAAAGAGACCGACGAAGCCTTTAAATCTACGGCCAATGATGTGCACAAGGGCATTGAGAAGTTGATGAGCATCAAAGGTAAAGAACCGGTAGATGCGCTTCATCGCCGTCTGGGCAAACTGGTTTGGGAGTACTGCGGAATGTCGCGCACCGAAGAGGGTTTGAAAACGGGCATCAGTGAGATTCGAAAACTGCGCGAAGAATTCTATAACAATGTGTTTATTCCCTCTGACGCCAATCATTTAAATTCGGAACTTGAAAAAGCTGGCCGGGTGGCCGACTTCATGGAGTTGGGCGAGTTGATGTGCCAAGACGCTTTGGAGCGCAAAGAGTCTTGCGGCGGCCATTTTCGCGAAGAATACCAAACCTCTGAAGGGGAAGCTCAACGCAACGATGAACATTTCGCTCACGTTGCGGCTTGGGAATATAAGGCGGAAGGTCAGTCGACTCGGCACAAAGAAGAGCTGGCTTACGAATCCCTTAAATTATCCGTTCGCAGTTACAAATAGGAGGATGCGATGAAATTTCAGCTAAAAGTTTGGCGTCAGGAAACCTCGCAGAGCGGCGGGAAGTTTGTGGACTACTCACTCGACAACGTGAGTTCCGACATGTCTTTTTTGGAAATGCTCGACATTTTGAATCTCGGCCTTCTAAAAAAGGGTGAGCGGCCGGTTGAGTTTGACCACGATTGTCGCGAAGGCATTTGCGGCAGCTGCTCACTTACGATCAACGGAACTCCACATGGTCCGGATCGCGGAACGGCCACCTGTCAGTTGCACATGCGGCGTTTTAAAGATGGGCAGACCATCGTTATTGAACCGTGGCGCGCGAAACCGTTTCCGGTGATTCGCGACTTGGCCACCGATCGTCGGGCTTTTGATCGCATCATGGCCTCTGGCGGCTACGTTTCGGTTAACACCGGCAATGCGGTGGATGGAAACGCTATGTTGGTTGCCGGTGACGTGGCCGAAAAAGCGATGGATGCGGCGGCTTGCATCGGCTGTGGCGCTTGCGTTGCGGCCTGCAAAAATGCCTCGGCGATGTTGTTCGTTAGCGCCAAAGTGGCGCATCTGGGCCAGTTGCCGCAAGGCGATCCTGAGCGCAAACACCGCGTATTGAATATGGTGGAAACGATGGATAAAGAGGGCTTTGGATCTTGCTCAAACACCGGCGCTTGCGAAGCGGCGTGTCCCAAAGAGATTAAACTCGAGAACATTGCCTATTTGAATCGCGAAATCGCGAAAAGCCTTTTTTAGCTTATGAAACAAAGCTTTTCTCTGCACTGATATGCAGAATGTGGATCAGCGAATCTCCAATTTGAATTTTACTGCCCACCGGAATCTCGACCGATGAGACTCTTTCTCCGCGGAAGTGAGTGCCATTGCGGCTTCCTTGATCTTTCACCAGGAGTGAGTTGTTTTCGGTAACGGTAAGCACCACATGGGCTTGGGAGACTTTGGGATCGGCGACAATGACATCTGAATTTATTCGGCCAATGCTGATATCGGTGCCGTAGTAGGTCTGGGTTTTTGCCCCACCATTTTTATCGACAATCTGAATTAAAACCTGGGGAACCAAAGCCATTTATAATCTCCTCTGCCTACCTCTTAAAGGTAATGGACTTTGCCTTCCCAACCCACTCACATTTATGGCCAGTTAAAGACCTTAAATATTATATGGTTAGATGGCTTTCGCAGCACTTCACTTTGCCATCGACAATGTGCTCCCTGGGCCAGGGCCATTGCTTGGCGATCGAGATCCCCCCCGCTAATAAGCCAGCCCTTGCCACATTGCGGGCAACGGCATTTAATTCGGCTCCACATCATCTGCAGTAAAGTAGGACAGAGGGGGAGGGCGACGATTTCGTCTTTTTATTTTTCCTCTGGCGAGTAGGGATAGGATTTTTTTCGTGCCGTTTTCTCCCGAATTTTCGTTGCTCCTCATTTTTTTAGGGTCGATTGTTGCCGGCACCTTTGGCGCCATCTTAGGTCTAGGGGGTGGGGCGATTGTTGTGCCCATGCTGACCATGGGGTTTGGCGTGCCAATTCATTACGCGGTGGGGGCCAGCATTATTTCGGTTATCGCCACCTCTTCCGGAGCGGCCGCAGCCTACGTTCGCGATCGCATTACTAACATCCGGGTTGCGATGTTGATGGAAGTCGCCACGACGTTTGGTGCGCTACTGGGCGCCACTCTAATTTCCATTATCGAAGCGCGGTATCTTTTTGCGCTGTTCGGTTTGGTCATGGTCTATTCCGCCATCATGATGGGGCGAAAGCGGGTTAGCGAAAGCATTCCTCCTGAAGCGAGTGACGCCCTGGCGATTAGGTTGAAATTGCCATCCAGTTTCCCCGATCATGCGTTAAAAAAAGAGGTGGCCTACGGCGTTCGTAATGTTCCCATCGCTTTTGCCCTAATGTTTGTAGCGGGTCTTTTATCGGCGCTATTGGGCATAGGTAGCGGCACGCTCAAAGTTCCGGCGATGGACGTGGCAATGCACTTGCCAATTAAGGTCTCGACCGCCACATCAAATCTGATGATGGGCGTTACGGCAGCGGCAAGTGCCGCGGTTTATCTCACTCGCGGGGCGATTCAACCCTATCTCGCCGCTCCGGTCGCGCTCGGCGTGCTATTGGGCTCGTGGATTGGCGTGCGGTTAATGACGAGGATGAAGAGTGTTTGGATTCGTCGTCTCTTTCTGACGGTGATAGCGATGGTCGCCGTGCAGATGGCGATTAAAGCGTTCGGAGGTAAATGATGAGCGCCGCCAAAATCACGCGTGCCGAACTTATTATCAGTAACGTGCTTCGTTACGGCGTTTTACTCTGTGCCTTTTTTCTCGCCGTGGGGCTTATCATTGCCTTTGCTCAAGGCGTTGCGATCGACTTCGCCCCGCGTCCGGTACTTTATCTTCCTAGCGAAATCATCGCCGGCCTCTTGGCGCCCAACCCCGAAGCGTGGATTACGATGGGCCTTTGTTTGCTCGTGGCCTTGCCGATTTTGCGCGTGGCATTGACGGTGGTGCTTTTTTGGATCGAAGGCGACAAGATTTATTTGGCGCTTACCCTGCTCGTGCTCTGTGTCTTATTGACCAGTTTATGGCTGGGAACGGCGCTTTAAGAAATAGGCCAGAGGTTTTGGCTCGTCCTTTTTACTCTACGATTTCAAGGACCGACCGCTTGCGAAGTTTAGTCGAGGCGCCGGTTAAAATAGTTCTTAGGGCTTTGGCCGTCTTGCCTTGCTTGCCAATCACTTTACCCAAGTCGGTTTTATCTACCACGAGCTCAAATACCGTTGTTTGCTCTCCCGAAATTTCAGAAATTCTTACTTTATCCGGAAGATCAACGAGCGCGCGGGTCATGCATTCTAAGAGTTCCTTCAACGTCGGTTCATTAGCCATGTTATCCCCCAGCGGTGCGCAGAATGTAAGACGATTCAGAGAAGAGGTATCCTCTTGATATTCTTTAAGTTGCCATAGGGCCAGTCGACAAGCAACCAGTTTTAACCCCGAACTCACAAGCGCACAGCGTCAAACGCTAAACTAATTGTGTGATTTTTGGGCGATATGGTCGCCCTAATTCCCCAGCGATATTGTCGCCCCGTTAGTAATTCATCGGCTTTTTAGGAAGCTTTGCGGAGTACGGGT
>JAYSWN010000122.1:0-10142 GCA_043718025.1 Pseudomonadota bacterium | reverse complement strand
CCTCGCAAAGACGAGAGCGATAACGCTCCCCACCCGTCCTTGCGAGCCACGAAGTGGCGCGGCAATCCATGGCCGATGATTGATGAGAGACAGAGTTTTACTTAGATTATGGCGAATTGGACGACCTTTATTCCACCGTGTGAGGATTGCTTCGGCCTACGGCCTCGCAAAGACGCGATGCGGGGCATGTTCTAACTTTCGCCATCATAAAGAATCGCGGTCGGTGCCCCTTTTTGGCTAACTGCCTAACGAAACACACTCATTTTCTAGTCTTCACCCGAGAATACAGGCGGCATAGGGGTTGCTCTTCCTCCCCAACAGCAGAGGCGTCTTGCCACTGCGTTGGCTGGGGAGCCGGGATGAAGCATTTATTATTTGTTGTGATTTCTCTTTTTTTATTGGGTTGCGGTAAGGCAGAAACCCAAAACGGGACTAACAAGCCAGGAGAAAACCCAAGCGGTGAGTTCTTGATCTCGGTAAATAATACTGCTGCAAATGGCCGAAGCTGCGCCAACTACTTTGTGAGTGGAACCTACGACAAATCAAAGACCGAAGCGGCCAGGAATGAAATACGGTCCAGGTTCAATGACACTTCGAATAGTGAATGCAAGACCGCCGGCAGCCAGGGAATTTGCAACCTCTCTACTTCGAATAAGGGGACGACCGTAAATACGGTCATTTACTTCTTCGCCATGGCCAACGTGCAGAGCGCAAACGACGCCTGTACCCGTGGCGGCGGGACGTTTAAATAGCCTTCGCCCCGAATCGGCGTCACTAAGCTTTGCCGGCTTCGATTTTTAACTGTTCCTCAATTTCTCGGGCGGAGTAAAGCCGCCCTTTGCCAACGCCAGGACAGAAACTGGCGACCTCTTTTTTCCACGCTTTGGCATTCATGTTTTCGGGCCAAAAAGGCCACGTGCGGCACTGCGCGGGCCTGGCATCGTATACCGAACACTTTTTGCCGTCCAAAAATCCACAATCTTTTTCTGGAAAGTTGAGATGGAACCAACCGTCTGTCTTGGTGCAGTATTTGGTGGTAAACGCTGCGGTGGTCATTCCAAAATGCTTCGCAAAACGGCGCCGATCGGCTAGCGCCACGTAGACGTAACCATAGTTGCCACGCGAGGTGCAACACTTACCCGAACCCTGGCATTCGAACCGAAGGCCTTCGTCATAAAATTTTTTTGCCACAAACCAGAATTTAGCTGAGAACCGCTTTCAGTACAACGAAAGGCAATGGCGCAAGGGAAAACAAGGCGCCATTAATTTGTTGAACAAACTCTTTAATTTTTTGCCAAAGCGAGCCACAACCAGTAGCCGTAACTATGATTGATCTCAGCTCCCCCGATGTGTGGTTAAGCCTGCTCACCCTCTCTTCACTAGAAATTGTTTTGGGGGTCGATAACATCATTTTTATTTCCATTCTCGCCGGCCGCTTGCCCGAAGCAATGCGTGAAAAAGCGAGAAAGGTTGGCCTGTTCGGCGCCTTCGCCACTCGAATGGTGCTACTCGGAGCTATCTCATTCCTCGTTCATCTAAAGGAGCCGTTCTTTCACCTCTTCGGCGTGGGCTTTTCGGGCCAAGCGATTATCCTACTCATCGGCGGCCTTTTTCTTATGTTTAAGGCAACTCGCGAGATCCACCACAAGCTGGAGGGCGAGCTTGGCGCCGAGCACGTGGTGAAAGCCGCGGCGGTCAGTTTTGGCTCAGTGATCGTGCAGATTATGTTGATGGATATGGTATTTTCCATCGATTCAGTCATCACGGCGGTGGGAATGACCGATCACCTGGGAGTGATGGTGGCGGCCAATGTCGTGGCGCTCGTGGTCATGCTGTTTTCGGTTCATGCCCTCGGAAGTTTTGTGGAGCGTCATCCCACCGTAAAAATATTGGCCCTTAGCTTTTTACTGATGATTGGCCTGGTGCTGGTGGCCGAAGGCGTGGGATTTCATATTCCCAAGGGCTACGTCTATTTCGCCATGGGTTTCAGCGTGACCGTGGAATTCATTAATATCAGCGTTGCAAAACGCGCGCGGCCGGTCGCCCTTCACGAGCCCAAAATGAGCGAAATGGGTAACGGCAAGAACGCCTGACCGCTCTCGGCATTTAATTTGCCGAAGAAGGGGTACGTACGTCGCAGTGGCCGGAATGAGGGCAGTCTGCATGACTGTCGTGGCCATAGTCTTTGTGGCCATCGTGTGAAATGGCCTTATGCCCACATTTTGGTCCGTGAACGTGGTCGGCATGTTCGTGTTCTTTCGAACACCCGGTGCCGTCGGTTTGCGGCTCGGCCACCTCAGTCACCACGGGTGCTTTGGTAGCGCACCCCCAAAGCAAAACCACTACTGCAAGCGCACCGAACAGAAATTTATTCACGAGTTTTCTCCCTATCTAATTGTCGTTGCTCTAACGCTTTTCCGCAAGGCAAGGTGCTGTTGCCTTCGAAATGCTGCAGAAATTTTACCCAATCAGCTTCCTACCCTATAATCACCGCATGCTGTTGTACCGCGCAACGTTACCCCTCTTATTGCTTTGCCTTACTGCCCAAGCAAAAACAAAAATCGTGATATTGGGTGACTCCCTCACCGATGGATACGGCGTGGCAAGAGACAAAGCCTATCCGGCGTTGGTTGAAAAGGGGCTGAATGCGTCGGGCAAAGAGGTGGAAATTGTAAACGGCGGGTCGAGCGGATCGACTTCGGCCAGCGGCGCTTCCCGCATCAAATGGTACCTAAAAGCGAAGCCACAAATGGTAATGATTGCACTTGGCGCCAACGACGCCCTTCGCGGTCTCGAATTAACGAACACCGAAAAAAACCTTTCGGATACTATCGACCTGGCCAAAAAGAATGGCCTGCAAGTGGTGCTGGCCGGAATCAAGGCCCCCACCAATTACGGAAAAAAATACGCCGACCAACTTGAAAAAATTTACCGCAATTTGGCCGCCAAACATCAGGTGCCCTTAATCCCTTTTCTGCTAGACGGGGTCGGCGGAGTGCCGTCGCTTAACCTTCCCGACGGCATTCACCCCAATGAAGCGGGTCACCAAATCATCGCTAAGCTGGTCGAAAAAAGGTTGAAACCACTCTTATGATCTTAAACGCCCAAGACGTTAGTAAATCCTTTTCTCAAGGCGGCGCTTCCATCGAAGTGCTCCGCGGCCTTTTCCTGCAAGTGGAAGCGGGAGAGACCCTGGCCATTCTTGGCGAATCGGGCAGCGGAAAGTCCACCTTGCTTTCGCTCTTGGCCGGACTCGATCATCCCGACGGCGGCAGCATCGCCATTTCGGGCACGGTTTTGAAAGATCTCGACGAGGAGGCGCTCACCCAATTTCGCGGTAAGGGGCTTGGCATCGTCTTTCAACAGTTCCATTTAATGTCTACGCTGACCGCGCTAGAAAATGTGGCGCTGCCGCTTGAGATTGCCCACGACCCGGCGGCGCTGACCAAAGCAAAAGAGGCACTAGCGGCGGTCGAATTGGCGCACCGTGAAACCCATTTTCCCAATCAACTAAGCGGCGGCGAGTGCCAACGGGTGGCCATTGCCAGGGCGTTTGTCACACGCCCGGCACTGTTACTTGCCGATGAGCCCAGCGGTAATTTGGATAGCCGTACCGGAAATGCCGTAATGGACCTGCTTTTTAAATTGGTAAAAGCCCACCACATGACCTTAATCCTCGTAACCCACAACGAAGCGCTGGCCAAACGCTGTCAACGACAGCTCGCCATTGTAGAGGGAAAGTTACAGGTCGCTAAACAGTGATCCCCCTGGCGTTTCGTCTGGCGTGGCGCGAACTTCGCCACAACCGCAGCTTTGCGTTCCTTTTTATTTCGAACCTGGCGCTGGGCTTGGCCGGTTTTTTGACGTTAGACGCCTTTAAAGTTTCGGTGGCCAATTCTATTCACGAGAGATCAAAGGGATTGCTCGCCGCCGATCTGTCGATAAGCGGACGACGCGATTTGACGCCGGATGAAGAACGGCTGGTGAAAGAGACGCTACCGAGCGATAGCCAACCCTCTCGGGTGGTCGAGTTTTTTACGATGGCGGCGGGCCCCCAAACCTCGCGTCTGGTGCAAATCAAAGCAATTGAAAGCAGCTACCCCTTCTACGGAGATCTCGTGCTGGGGTCGGGGCCCGGCCAAGCCGATAGCTTAAGGGGGGCCGAAGCTTGGGTCTCGCCGGAACTGCTCACTCAACTTGGAATGAAATTGGGTGAAACTTTAAAATTGGGTATCGGCGAATTCAAACTCACCGATACCGTTACTCAAGATCCGGCCGGCTCTTCTTCTTTCATGGCGCTGGCGCCAAAAATTTTTATTGCGCACGGGCAAATTGCGAGCACGGGATTGGTGCGTGAGGGCGGCAGCATCAGCTTCTCGCGGTTATTTAAACTCCCTGCCACCACCGATGCCGAGGCAATGGTTAAAACGTTAAACGAAAAACTGATCGATCCGGCGTTGCGCGTGCAAACCCATACGGGAGCTAGCGACCAAGTGGGGCGGGCGGCAAGCTACCTTGGCGATTACCTGGGACTTGCCACGTTGGTTGCTTTTTTCTTGGCGTCGGTGGGATCTGCCTACCTCTTTCGCAGTTTTTTGGGCCGCCGATCACGCGAGGTCGCCATTTTGCGCACCTTAGGTTTCAGCCGAAACGCGGCGTTAAGTAGCTACAGTGTTCAACTCTTACTATTGGGCGCATTAGCGTTGATTCCCGCCACTTTGATCTCGGCCATTCTCTTGCCGCTTGTGACCAAACTCTTGCAAATGCTGTTTCCTTTTTCTCTCACCGCATCCCTATCTTGGCGAAGCGTTGGCTTAGCGCTTGCCCTCTCCACGGTGGGAAGCCTACTGCTTTGCCTACCCATTTTAGTGCGCGTGCGCCGTTTGAAACCAGCCATGCTGTTTCAAGAAAGTGATGTAGCCCTACCACCTACCGCCAAAGACTCGCTGTGGCTAATGCCGGCAATTTTGCTCTACTGGGCGCTTTCGATCTGGCAAGCCAAGTCCATTTTGGTGGGATCCCTTTTTACCGCAGGCTTACTGGTAACGACTCTGGTGGTTTTGGGCGTCGGGGGCGCCGTGCTCCACTGGCTCGGAAAACGAACGTACCAAACTCTGCTGTGGCGCTTGCCGCTGCGCCAACTCAGTCGCCAAAAAGTGGCCACGCTGTCTTGCGTTCTAGCGTTGAGTTTAGGCACCCTGCTGGTCAACTTGATTGGCCAACTCCAAGTCGGGTTGCGCGCTCAATTGCAAGAGCCGCAGAGCGGAAAACTTCCCGCCTTTTTTCTGTTCGACATTCAAGACGATCAAAAAGACGGGCTGCTGGCTCTGCTTCAGCAGCAAAAAGCAAAAGCCACTCACGTTTCACCAATGATACGCGGCCGTCTCACTCACCTTAACGGGAAAGAATACGGAAAGACCGACTCGAGCTCAGGCGCCATCACACGAGAAGAAGAGGTGGAGCGGCGGTTTCGAAACCGAGGACTCAACCTCACCTACCGCGAAAAGCTAAGCGACAGCGAAGAGATCGTTGAGGGCCATGACCTCTCCGGCCAATTCGGGGTGCCGCAAGTTTCGGTAGAGCGGGAATACGCTCGTCGCATGGGCTTTAAGCTGGGCGACACGCTTAAACTCGACGTACAGGGCGTTGACGTTGAGGCGCGAATTGCCAATTTTCGGCGGGTGCAATGGTCGAGCTTTCAGCCCAATTTTTTTATTCAATTTCCGCCTGGCGTAATCGATGAAGCCCCCAAAACCTTTTTGGCTTCGGTAGGAAAGCTGAGTAACGACGAAAAGCTTTTGCTCCAAGCCAAAGTGGTGAGCCAATTTCCAAACGTGTCGTTAGTGGATGTGTCGCAAGTGGTAGAGCGCATACTGGCCATTTTCATCCAAATGGCGTGGGCGCTTCGTTTTATGGCGGCACTAGCGCTGGTTGCCGGATCGGTGGTGCTTTTTTCGGTGGCTAGCCATCAGGCCCGACTTCGTCGGTGGGACATTGCGCTTTTAAAGACTCTGGGCGCCCGTTTCTCCGAAGTGCAGCGCATGTCGCTGATCGAATTTGGACTACTGGGGTTGCTTGCCGCTCTGTTTGGCAGCGGCGGCGCCTTGGTTTTGAGCTACCTCTTCTCCCTTTGGGTCTTTGATAGCCGGTGGGTGGCCGATTGGCGATTGCCCCTGTTTTCTCTATTTGCGGTGACGCTGGCCTCCGCCCTGATCGCCCTGATTGCAACGCGCCAAGCGCTTACCGAATCACCCCAACTATTACTTCGGCAAAAGTAGAAGTTCAGGGCATAATTTCTGCGATGTCTTTTTTAATTCTCACTACAACTTGGGGCGCGCGACTGGTGCTGGTGGTTCTGCTCGGACTGTCGGTTTGGTCAGTTCGCATTATTATAGATAGAAAACGGGCTTTGCTGCAGTTAGGCGATGCAAAAGAGCGCGACGAAGCGGAAGGACTCATCCGCCGCGGTGACTGGAAAGGGCTAGCCCTCATGGTGAAAGACCGTAATTCGCTTTTATGTGGCGCGCTAAAAGCGGCCTTAGAAGTGAACCGCGAAAAGACCGAACAGGTTGACCGCGCCGTGCGATCGTACCTCACCACTCAACGCCGAAGCCTTGAACAAGGGCTTACGGTGCTGGCGACGCTGGGCTCTAATGCCCCGTTCATCGGATTGTTTGGTACCGTGTTGGGAATTATTCAGGCGTTCGGCGTACTCGCCACGTCCCCTTCGGGAAGCGCGTCGGTGATGGGAGCTTTGGCCGAAGCGCTGGTGGCCACCGCGGTGGGGCTATTGGTCGCCATTCCGGCGGGCGTGGCTTTCAATTATTTTTCGAGAAGCATCAAAACGGTGATGTCTGACTGTGAAGCAATGAGGGATCTCTACCTTTCTCGCGCCGAAACTAAAGGATTGTAACTTGGCCGCCGATTTTTCACAGCAAGACAGTGACCTAGAGCCCATTTCCGGGATCAACATCACGCCGTTCGTCGATGTGGTGCTGGTGTTGCTCGTGATTTTCATGGTCACGGCGCCCATCGTTTTAAAAGACAGTCTGAATATCAAACTCCCCACTGCCGCGTCACTAGATCAAAAAACGTCGCAGCCGCTCGGCGTGGTGATCACCAAGACCGGACAGATCTTGATTTCCGGAAAACCCGTGACCCAAGAGTCTTTAACTGAGTTGGTGCGCGCTGTTTTAATCACTGATCCGCAGGCCTCGGCGGTTATCGCCGCCGATACCGACGCCCGGCACGGCGATGTGGTGAAAGCAATCGACTGGCTTAAGCAATCGGGGATGAATCAATTTGCTATCCAGATTGAACGCCAGTAATCCGTGGACCCTTTCCGTTCTGCTACACGCGGGCCTCGCCGTGGTGGCGGTAATGGGATTTATGATTGCCTCATTTTCTCCCCGTGTGAATTTTGACTCGGTGGATTTTAAGGTGGTCGAGGTCACCAAAAAGGCCGAAGACGCACCTTACGCCATCAAACCGCGCACCGAGGTTATCCCCAATCCCCAGAAAAAGGCGCGCGCCGTTTTCGGGGCGAATAGAAAATCAATTTTATCAAGCGAAGCTTCTGCAGTGGCCGTAAAACCGGGAAATACACTGGCCAAAGAAGCTGACAACGAAACCTTAAGGGACGACGATCCTAATTCACTGCCGGCGCCGGTCGATGAGTTTTTAGTTAATGAGATGCCATCGGTACTCTCCGAGGTGAGAATCCCGTATCCCGAAGAGGCAAAGAAAAAGGGGATTCAAGGGGCGGTGGTGATGGATCTGCTCATTGATGCAGAAGGAAAAGTACGCGAGGCCAAGCTTCTAAAGGGTTTAGGCGGCGGCTTGGAAGAGGCCGCCTTGAATGCGGTTAAGAATTTCAAATTTCGCCCGGCTATGGTGCAGGGCAAATCAGTTACGGTAAGAATTCGTTATGCGTATCGTTTTGTTTTGGAAAACTAGTTTTTTGGCGTTGGCCCTGGTTACCGCAGTCGCACAAGCCGAGCCCGCGGTAACGCCCTCGCCCACCCCGACGCCCGTTTCTCCCGCCTCTAATGTAACCCCCGCGCCGGTTGGCCTGACTTTAAAAGGGCGGCTTCTAGAAAAAGGGACGCGCAATCCTTTAGCGGGGGTAAACGTCTTTGTACTGCCGCACAAACTAAAAAGCGTAACTGACGAGCAGGGTTTTTTTACCCTCGAAGGTGTCCCCGCCGGCGATTTTCAATGGGTGATTAACGCCACAAACTACGAACGGTTCGAAAAAAACGATGGGCAAAAAAGCCCCGAGGCAAATGAGCCGCGAACCTTCTACCTGCAGAGAATGTCTTACGAAGTTTACGAAACCACGGTCTACGGAAAGGGCGATAAAAAAGAGGCCAGGAAGCGCACGCTATCGCCCAAAGAGTTCACCAAGGTGCCCGGCACTTTCGGCGATCCGCTTAAGGCCATCCAAAACCTTCCCGGCGTGGCCCGCCCCTCGGCCCTAACCGCGCGCGTTTCCATTGAAGGATCGGCTCCGCAAGACACTAAGTACCTTATCGACGGTCACGAGATTCCGCTGATCTTTCACTTTGGTGGCCTAACCTCGGTGGTGTTTCCCGAAACTCTTGAGCGGGTCGATTTCTTGGCTTCGGGTTACGGCCCTGAATATAGCCGGGCCTTAGGGGGCCTCATCGGGGCGGGATCTCGTGCCGGACGTACCGACAAATTTCATGGCCTAGCCTTCGCCGATTTGATTCAGGCCGGGGCGCTATTTGAAGTGCCGGTGGGCAAAGGCAGCCTTTCATTAGCGGGGCGGCGCAGTTACGTGGGCGATGTTTTAAAATTGGTGGCGGGCAGTAATAAGAATTTTGACCTGTCGGTGGCCCCTTCGTTCGGCGATCTGATCGCCGTTTACGACACTCCGCTCAGTAGCAAAGACAGCTTTCGCCTGGTGGGCATTGGATCTCAAGATTCACTCAGATTCTTAAACAACAGTCCGGTCGGCAAAGACGCCTCCGGCCGAGGCGCTTTCGGCACCAACACTTCCTTTTACCGCTTCATTCCGCAGTGGACCTCAAAACATAGCGATGATCTCACCACCCGAGTTTCGGTCGGAGCCGGGCAAGACTTTTTTCGCGTCGACATTCTAGACAATTTCTTTGAGCTTCGCCAAACTTCGCTCTCGACTCGCGCCGAGGTGGAGTACCGCTTATTGCCGTCTTGGAGCGCGGTGCTGGGAACGGATGATCGCTTTACTTGGCCAGTTTACACTTTCTTGATTCCCGACAACTTTAACGTGGGTAGCGGCGGCGGCGGATTTGGGGGAGAGGGGTTTAGCACCGGCAACGGGGCAAAATTGCAATCGAACACCTCACCGCAAGCCACCGAACTTGGGTTTTTTCTGCGCAATACGATTGCAATAGGCGATACGCCCCTCACTTTATTGCCGTCGTTTCGGGTCGACTATTTTAATGGACCGAATGAAGCGATCGCCGCCCCGCGCTTTGGGGCACGTTACGCTTTGGATCCGCACACCACTTTGCGAAGCTCGGTTGGCCTTTATACGCAGGGACCGATTGCCCAACGCACCGATGCCACCATCGGCAATCCCGATTTAAGGGCAGAAAAATCTTGGCATTGGACATTGGGGATAGAAAAAGATTTTCGCGCGGGGGAAAGCCGCGGCTTTATACTCACTTCAGACGCTTTCTACAAAACCATGCATAGCTTGGTGGTGCCTAGCACCAGCCTCATCACCCGCGATGGCTCGGCGGTGCCCGAACGTTTTAACAATGCAGGTACCGGTTTAGCCTACGGATTATCAAGCTCAGTAAAGTATGAAGGCAAACCTTGGACCGCTTCACTAGCTTACACTCTTTCACGTAGCACCCGCTTTCAACCCGATCGCGGAACGGCCCTATTTCAAAACGATCAGACACACGTTTTGGTGGCGATTGGCTCGGTAGAGCTTGGCAACGATTGGAGCATCGGCAGCCGGCTCCGTTTTGTGAGCGGTAATCCCTTTACTCCCGTAGCGGATGGAATTTTTTCTAGCGACTCCGACAGCTACCGCCGGTTACAAGGCCCTTACTTTTCGCAACGCCTCGATCCTTTTTTCGCCTTGGACGTGCGCATCGATAAAAAATGGATTTATGACACCTGGATCT
>JAYSWN010000121.1:0-27281 GCA_043718025.1 Pseudomonadota bacterium | reverse complement strand
ATCCCACTAAACCGAGCACCGACGGTAGATTTGTATTGAAGTCTGAATCAGACAAGCAATATGAGCGGGCAGTTATGTTACAGCCCCGCCTTGAAATCCTTGATGGCGCGCTGGAGGCGGCCCGTCCGAAGCCAAGGCCTATTTCTCGCGCCCAAGCAAAAGCTGAATCGATTGACTCAAACTATGTCTCTGAGTTTTTGGTGCAATACCTCGCGAACCTTGAATCTTGTTTTTCTGAAGTGCCTAAAGGCGTTATCGCCGAGGGTATCTTTGCTAATAACTCAATAAAAAAAGCTGTAGCGTGGCCTTTAGATAAGACACGGTCAGCCGATCAATTGACGGCGGCGGAAATCGAGGCCGCATTAGAAGATCCGAAGTATCAGATAAGGATGGCAGCTACACACTTTCTGGAGGCTCACCAAAAAGAGCTATTCGAAAAAATGGAATCACTTTTTAATCAGAAAATCGGCCTCGAGACGAGGACGCGCCTCGAGATAGTTCTCAAACCACAACGAGCAAAGCGGCACCTAAAAGTTTGCATGGCGAAGGCCGAAGGCAAATATGTAGCCAGTTTGGTGGGCGAAATTTATCCCGCCAAAGTAGATGAAAAGTGTGCCGCAGATGAGGGGCGGGCAAAGTGAAAGTCATGATTTTGATATTAGGCTTTTACTTAACCAATTTCGCTCTTGCCGGACGGAATGCAGTTCGTTTTGGTCAACTTGAATTGACGATAGTGGATGCCTTGCTGACCGACCCCTTCAGGGTGCTAAACAGACAGTCCAGTGATGGGGAATTGGCAAACACTCTGCTTGTGCGGCATTTGGATGGAGTTGGACTCTGCATAGCGAATCACAAGACCGACGCCAAGAAAATACGTGACTGCCTACTTCAAGCCACCCATCCGCTTGGCGGAAATATTTGGCGGGGAGTTGCCGCCAATGAGCCAGAGCCAGTGTGTCGTTAACGCGCTATTTTTGGGTTTAGTTCACCACTCGTTAACCTAAATCAAACAGCAAAAATTCTGCGGTGTTCCCGGCCAAGAAGCTAAGGGTTTCCACCTCACTTATCGCGGCGCCGTCGCCCCGGGCTAACTCCACGTCATTTATTTTTAGCTTTCCCGAAATCAACTGTACCCAGCCGTAGCGACCCTTGGCTAATTGGTGCTTGAGGGTTTTTCCGGTTTCGAGAATCGAAGCAAAGAGCTGTACGTCTTGGTTGATTGAAATCAACTCGGGGTTGGTTTGACCGGTGACGAGTAAACGCAGTTGATTGGTTTTTGATTGGCGGTCGAAGTGTTTTTGATCGTAACTTGGCTTTAGTCCCTTCGCATTGGGGAAAACCCAAATTTGCAGCAAGTGAACCGCCTCGGCCGACGGGTTAAATTCGCTGTGCTCTACCCCGCTGCCTGCGCTCATGTACTGCACGTCGCCGGCTTTGATAACGGAACCGTTTCCCATGCTGTCTTTGTGCTCGAGGGAGCCAGAGATAATGTAGGTGATGATCTCCATATCGCGATGGGCGTGGGTACCAAAGCCTTTGCTACCCGCAATAAAATCTTCGTTAATGACGCGTAAACTTTGATACTGGGTGTGGTCAGAGTCTCGGTAATCAGCAAAGGAAAAGGTATGGTGAGTCTTTAGCCAACCGTGATCGAAAAAACCGCGCTCTTTAGATTTACGAAGAGTGATCACTTGAGTCCTCCGGCCGCCACTCCGGCCAGCGAAACTTTTTTACCGACGCAGATATTGGCCCTGTTTTCTTTAAAAGCCTTTTGCGCCTCTTCTCTCAATTTTTCTTTGGGCCAGCCCGGGTTTTCGGCGCGCAATTGAATGCCTACGTTGGCCAAATAGACGTCGCGAATGGCGTCGGCCCAAATTTTGGCCGGGGCGAAAAATTGCATGGGGCCGTACTTAGCGTCGATGAAAAGAAACTGGGTTAGGTGGGTTTGGCTAGGAGTGAGTGCTTCTAGCACAATGAGTCCATCTAGCCCTTTCAGGAGGTCGATTTTTTCTTTCATTTGGTAACGGTAGGTTTTTCGGTTGGGGTTGTCTTTACTATTTTTATAGACCACTTCGTAGCGCAAATCGGGAATGAACGGCACGGGCACCGCGCGGTGCCAAAACACGGTCCAGCCGTCGGCAAGCGTTTCACTCTTTTTGATCTCTTCAAAGCCAAAAAAAATCTCGTTGTATCCAGCAACGTTATCCACAACCTTTTCCACGGCCCCCAGCGATGCCTGAATCACGGCGGTAACTTTGGTGCCGATGTAAAAGGCGTGGTCGGGATGGCGCACACATTCTAGGGTGAGGCCGGCAAGGGAAAGACCGGTTTTCCCGGCGGCGGCGGTGGCCGTCCACTCGGCCTCCGTCTTCTCGAGCAGTCGCGTGTAGTCGTTAACTGGACCGTCAGGGTACGGCGCAATGGCGTAGCCGGTATTCAGAAAGATCGCGAAATACGAAATAAAACTAATGTAACGCATTAAGTCTCCATGATCTCGCGTTGATGCTTCCCCGCGGCAGACACACAAACTCTTCGGCCTTGTACCGCAAACTCCTTACTCCTTAAGTGGGGGAGGTTCGAGGCGGAAGGAACTCCTTTGTTAGGCTGCCTCTTCTTCTCTTTCTTCTTTGGTTAACTGCTTTTTCTCGAAGATCTTAGGGAAGAGCAGCTGAAAAAGCTCTATTTCGATGTCCTTGCCTTTCAATTTCATACTGCCGCGGGAGAGCGAAACGAATTCCTCCGCCTCTTGAATTAGACTTGCGGAAAACAAAAACGTGTTTGGTCCCCAGTCACGGGTCTTAGCCTCAATTCGCGCTGCAGTGTTAACGGTGTCGCCAATAATCGTATAATCCAGTCGCTTCTCGTATCCAATGCTACCCAAGGTACACGGTCCCTTGTGGGCACCTACGGCAATCGCAATCTCTTCGAAGCCAAGGTTTTTCAATTTCTTATTCAAAACCGGAAGACCAAATAATATGTCGAAGCCAGTTCGAATTGCGCTACCTTCGCCCTCTTCAAAATAGATCATTAGGCCGTCGCCAATAATTTTATTAATGCGGCCTCCGGTGTTGATTACAATTTCGTTGATGTAGCGGATATACACGCCCAGTAATTCGGCTACTCTTTGGGGACCCATCTTTTCGCTCAAGGAAGTGAACCCGATTAAATCGATGAACATAACGGTAATAATTTTATTATCGAGGCTGGTAAGGTTTTTTCTAACCTCAAGCTGCGTTTCGTCGCGCACGGCAGTGGGTACGTAACGTTCGAAAATCTCTTTTGCTTGGCGTTGCTCTGCTTCAAGCTCTTGAGTTCGACGCAGTGACGCCAGAGTGGCTTCGAAGTTGATTCGATTTGAGATCGCCACGGCGATGTGTTCCCCCAGGCTGTACATTAGGTCCCGATCGTTAGTGGTGAGAGGTTTGGCCGCATCTGTGTTTTCAACGGAAAGAACGCCGAACACCTCCCCTCGAAACAGGATTGGCACCGCAATAAATGCTTTGGTGCCCAGTTTCACCAGGAAATCACGACTACGCTCGCTCAGCCTTTCCATTGCGGCCTGGGCGTCTCTCTCGAGAATCGGTTGTTTCGAATTCACCACGCGGATAAAAAAGCCGTCGGTGTTGTCCGGCCTAATTTTGAATTCAATTTTTTCTAGAACGCCCGTGAGGTGGTCTTCAAAACCGGCACAGGCCTGCATTTTGAGAACCATACTCTCTTTGTCCACGAGAAGCATAATTGCCCGGTCATATTGCATTTCTTTGCGGATGAGATTGACCGTAGTCGTGCAGAGTTCATTGATCGGCATCATTTCAGAAGTCATGTTAATAATGTTTCGCAGTAGGATCTGTTCGTCCTTTCTTCGGCCAATAATTTTTAAGGACTCTTCAAGTCCGATATTTTGTTCATCCAGAATCCTCTTGATCTCAGAAAGAAAGATCTCTCGAAGCACCTGATAGACGGTCATACCCGCGCCAAAGGCTCCGAGTATCGCAATGGCGGTGCTTTTGCTGAGCAATAGCAAGATTGCTAGTGTCGCGATAGCCACCCCGCCCGCAAGTGGAATGGGTTTGCTCTTTAGCGGTTGCAGCCAAGTAATAGTGTATTCACAGAAGCTGTCTCCCTTATGCAGGCATCGTTCGTGGATAGTGGAAATATTCGAACAACCAAAAAAAGCCGGTGCACTTTCAAGCATGCCAAGTCGATTCAGACATTGGTAGGGCCGTTCTTCATATCCTTTGGCAACAAAAGAGCGGATTACCGCTTTGCCTCCGCTTACCGAAATTGGCTCGTAGTAGGAAGCGTTGGTATAGGCTTTTGCAATCTTTTGAATGTTGCGGAAGGCAATTTCCGGAGAGAGAGAACCTTGTACCAACCGGCCACCAATGCCTCTTGTAGCATGAGAGAGGTTGAATACGGCTACTTTGTACGCGAGTTTTTCATCTTTCGATTTCTCAACCGCCTGTGCGTAAAAGCGGTCTGAAAAGTCCTGATTGAACCAGTTGTCGTCCGAATGGATGACGGAAAGGTGTGATCCGCAATTCTCGAAAACCTCTTCTATCTCGAGGTCAGACCAACCCAAACGTTCGCGGAAATAGACAACAAAGTTGCGCAGAATCTTAATGTTATATGGATTGCGCTTTTGATTATCCGACTGCTTTTGCATTTTCATTCATGTATTTATGAACAAGCTCCTTGAGATTCGCGAAGGTTTGGTCACATGCTATTTTAAATAGTGGTACGTGCGCGGTGTTCATGATCCAGTGGCGATAGACCCTCGAACGAGTGTATTGCATCGGAGTGGGTTGAGCTGCTTGCAACAAAAGGGTCGGTCTAGTCAGCTCGGTCTCTTGGTACGATTTCAGAACGTCGGGCACCACAAAATCAGCCAGTCTTTGTTGGATTGCTGATTCTTCAGAGGTGCAAAAGAGACGAAAAGAGTTTGTTAACTCAGAAAGGTTAAGCCCTGGAGAGCCGTAGTTGCAAACGGCAAAGATAGCATTGCCGTCGTTCTCGTCTGAGGCCACAAAAACTCGACGAAATCGGTATAGCCCCATCTCTTCGAAAGACTTCGACACGTTCAGGTTCGTAGCGCCACTTGCGGTTAGGCCCTCGACGCGAAGTTCTTTAAAGCGTTTCTTCTCAATCAAAAGGTCTTCTAGATGATGCAGGTCTTTTTCGGTTGCCTCACGACAGTTTAGGCCGGCTATCAACGAGATAGGCGGGGCCGATTGAATTTTCTCGGCGAGAAGGCAGAAATCAAAATCCTCAGTGTCACATATGTCGATATTGTTGATGTATTTTTTTGCCTCGCCAAAAACGATGGTCGGATAAAGGTTGTCTGGGCGATAGAAACACGTAACGAAGTTGTGGCCGCGCATTTTATTGGCGTGGTGGTCTTTAAAAAACTCGGTAATTGCGGTGAGCACGCCTTGGGCGGCCGAGGCAGAATCCTTTGATTTGAGCGCATTCAAATGCTGGATTAACCAAGCATTGTCGTAAAAGCGAATCGCCGAAATGTGACCACGGATACTCTCATCGGTTTTGTCTTTGAAGAGTATTTTTTTTACGATCGGAGAATTTCCCTTTAAGAGCTTCTTGTAAGTGTTGAAAGTCTTGGTAGCGTATTCTTGAATCTGCTTTCGTTTATCACCGTAAATAAAGCCGGTCTCAAACATGAATTCCCATAGTTGGTCGTAGTCTTCAGACGTCGCGTCTTCCACATTGGGCTGCACTTGGGCCTGAATAACCTGGCTGATCGATTTCAGGAGCGTGGGGCTTGCTGCTTCAAATTTGCATTGTACCCGGAGGTGTTTGTCGTCACCTTCGGTCACTACGTTGCAGGAAACGACGCGGGCGGAGGCAATTTCCCTAGGGTACATCGGCAGTTGGATTTCGATCTGCGGTATGAACATGCCCGATACCAAAGGGGCTTTGCTCGCTAACGCTAAAAAGGACATCCCTGATTTGCTAATATCGACGATTGGCCCTTTGATCTCGAAGTCGGAGCAAAGAGGATGTTTGGAATAGACGAAAGCTGATTTTTGTTCCAGGAGATAAGCGCGAGTGGCTCTTCGGCGATCTTTGTCAAAGGTTGCCGGGACCGCGTTTAATTGTGAATTGTTTAAGCTAACTACCGCTAGATAGTGATTCTGCATTCGCTCTTTATCGCTGGTATTGACCCGTAGAATTTTGCCCTCAGTTTCCAGAACAATGGCATCCTTGAGCTTAAGTGTGATTTTCGTGACGTCGTCGCCCGGAAGTACGACGCCGTGATCGCGTGGTAAAAAGATGGAAAGGGCGGTTGGGGAGATGTCGCAAACGTGATTTGTTCGGTACGTTGTCCTTTCCCCCGTGCCTTCGACCGTAAGCTCCACTTCGTAGACGGTGGAAGAATCGCTCAATCCAAACCTAGGAAATTCTCGCCGGTTGTTCAACGAAGCGATAGTTGGTTTTAGAAATATGTGACGATTGGACTCCGAGCGAATGCGGGTCGTGTCAAAAACAAAAATCTGTCTTTTGTATTCGATACTCATTTTGATGGTGCTGTTCTCATCAAGCTTCTTCTGTAAATGAACCGGCAAGTCCAAAGTGAGTTCCCCTTCAAAACTATCCGGGAAAATATCGGTGACTCGAAGGCGAACCACCTGCTTGTCGTTCTGGTCTAAATAGACGTGGACAGGGTTGTTCGAAAAAATGGCGTACTCGAGAGCTTTTGCTATGGGCGATTCTGGTTTTCGTTGGCTCACGGCTTGACTCCTTCAACTAAAATCAACGGCGTGTAAGTAAAGCGATCGGGGGATTCGAGAAATTGCATAAAGCGAGTTTTAAATTCATGGACATTGAAAGGCGCGGAAATGACTTTCTTTTCGGTGAGCTCTTCAATCTGCAGGAGTTTAGCCTCCCAATTGAATCGGTCTTCTTCGGATAATTTTCCGCAGAAAAGGTGATGGGCAATCAGGTGGGGCTTCACGGCGGTTAGTTTATATTTGTAAAAATAGGAATAGATTTTTCGACCGGCGTAAGGGTCTAAAAGCTTTTTTGATTGCAGATGATTCATCATCCATTTGAGCTGCTCTTCTAAGTCTGGAGCAAGCGGATAGTGAGACAAACAATTGTAGTCGAGGTCGCCGATTACTAGACGGCCACCGGGCTTGGTAATTCTCAAGAGCTCTTGAAAGACAGTTTCCGGGGATTCCAGGTATTCGAATACGAAACGGCAGAAGACGTAATCCACGCACGAATCTTTTAGAGGAATTTTGGCTAGGTCGCAGTTTATGTATTCGGCGGTGATAGATTCGTAGAATTTTATTTTTGATTGGGCAACATCGAGACGGGGCCGCGATCCATCTAGCAGTGTAAGGTGAATCGGATTATTGGATTGGGTGGCGGTATCGGCCATTATTTCGGAAACAAAGCCGGCGCCGCTGCCAGCATCTACAATATGCGCGCCCGTTGGTAGCTTTGAAAAGCCGGTAAGTAGGAGTTGTTCGTGTGTGCTTTTGCGATCTCCTTTTACAAGAAGTCGTTCGGCTTCGCGTTCACTTTCCATCAAATAGGCGACTTTGGCCATACGGTATTCCCAAAAGGATTTTTGACCCCATTTTTTGCTAGGGGGTCGACAATTACTTTTCGGAATTAAGCGCTAAAAACTAAATGAAATAATGCGACGTGAGAAATGAGGGTAAGCATTTGAAAACTAAAGATATGACATTCCGCATAGAAAAAGCGGCCGCCCATCGGGCGACCGCTCAAAGCTTATCCAGTAAAACCAAAAACTAAAGCACTTGAGGCGGCGTCTGGCTCAACAATTTCAATTCGGCCTCTTTAGCCGCGACGGCGGCCTTGGCGGCCTCATTTTCCAGCTCGGTCTCGGGAATGACTTCGGGGTTGGCTGCCGAAACTTTTACGAGTTTATGCATCACGTCGGTTTCCCATTGTTGGTGGACGGCGTGTACTTTGGCGATGGCGAGACTGGTTTCGGCCATGGCGACGCGGTTTTTCCAGATCCTTCCGTAGAGGTCTTTGGTTACCGCGGGGTCTTCTTTACCGCCATTTTCATTGAGATAGACGGCCTTCTCGAGCTGCGCGGCTTCGACTTGGTGCGAGGCCTCTTCGATCGCAAGATCGGCCAGCCGGCTTTCGTTTACGGTGCTTCGGAACTCCCGTCCGGAAATCACCTTCTTTTCGTGCAGCTTCTGGTAGCGATTTACCCTGGCGCTAAGAGCCCTAGATCGGTAGCCGGCCGTGTTGCTCAGTCCCTGAAATTTTAAGATCGCCAGATCAAGCAGAAGCTCGCGACTTTTTTTACTGTAAGCCCCTTCGTCCATGGCGTGAGTGAACGGCGTGGCAAAAAACAGCGCAAAAATGGTTAAAATTCCGAACGTTTTTAAATTTTTCAAGTTTCCCCCAGAAGAACATCGGTAAGGCTTTACGCCCCGCTGTTCAAGGCTGGGTGGGTCATACGGGGATTTATAGTCGTCCATACTTAGCCAAAGGGCTGATTTTTCGCTTAAGTTCTTAGGTGCTTAGTGTTACCTATTAGGTCGTTTTTGAGGCTGGTGCCTTTCATCCAGATTTTCAAAGATTAGAAAGTTTATGCTTTTCTCACGGGCGCCTAGCTCAGTTGGTTAGAGCGCCGCCTTCACACGGCGGAGGTCATAGGTTCGAGCCCTATGGCGCCCACCATTTAAATCAAACACTTAGCGAATTAGAGAAAGGCCGTGAAAGGTCGGAAGTCCATGGGAAGTCCATTATTTTACTTTCTAGCAAGAGTATTTTCGGCCAGTTTGACTACCATTCCGCGGTAACGTTTTTTGATGGGGTTTAAGAATTTATGGCTCCCGGATTGTTCTGTTGAAGGGATTTTAAACGATGTCTTTTTTGAATTAGATCGTGCGAACCAATAGTAATATTGCGTGTTCGAAATCCTCAGTTCATTCTGGAGAGCCTTCTTATCCTTAATGGGTATTCTTCCAAGGAAGAACGCCGGAGTTTCACTGGCCTTCATCAAGCGAAATGATTTGCCTCGGAAGGGCGCCCGAAACGGGTTTGGGGCCAGACGGGAAAAGGTTTCGTTGGTCGGAATCACAAAGCCGCGCCCAGGCGATATTTTAAAACGTTGGGCCAGCGATTCGTATTTAACGCCAGTTAACCTGACTAATAGTTTTTTGCTATCAATTAGTTGATTACCTAGCTTCCACTTTCCGTGTCCAATGCGTGTTATTTTTTTTCCACGTACTTCATGCCTGAAAGAATTGGGCTTGCCCTGGCGGAGAATCTCACCATCCTTTGGAATCAATGTTTTAACGTAAACATTTTTAGATCTAGCCAAAAGCGTATTCACACAACTGGCATCCCCAGATTTGGAAACTGTCTTAACAAAGGATTTAAAGGAAAACACCTTACCCCGAAATTCTACAAACTGCTGCACCCCAGACTGATAATGTGAAGCCCTCGCAACGTTTTCCCCCCAATACTTTCGAGGAAACGGATTTTTATGAGTTGTAAATTCAAACACACTTTTTTGGGATAAACGGATTTGCCCTACCCCAGAGCGTTTCGAGTTCGAGAGTAGAGTCCTTAACCAATCCGAACCTTTTTCACCGGTTAGTAGCTGGATAAGTTCCTGGGCCGTGTACCATCGTTTATTGAAAAAGAAGAATTTCCCCTTGTGCGGTAGACCGTCCCCTGATTTTCGAAAAGGAATTCCCTTAAGTTTAAGACGTTCCCTTATCTGTACTATGGAAAGAATGCGACAGGCAGGGTCAATAGCCATGCAAATTTTGCCGTACGAATACCGCTTCCCCATTTTCATAAAACAAATGGCCCTTAGTTCATCGGCCGACGGAAAAGTCTCCCGACGCTTGCACTCCGAATGGAGGGTATCAACAATTCTCTGGCATTCGCGAGTTCTGGGCTTATCCAGGTTAAAGCGTTCTGGGTGGGCTTGAAGTTCCTCGCATGTTTTCGCCGTTCTTTGTGAGACTCCTACTTTGCCCCAGTGCTCTCTGCCCAAATAATATTTTGGTAGTGAACTCTGTTGGATCAGCCGACTGGGCTGGTTTACCAGAACGAAAAATGCCTTCCCGCGAGATCTCGCGTATACACGGTAGTCCGCAATGGCTAGCAGATCACGCGTAGCACCCCTAAGAATCCGGCCTATATCGTTCTTTAACTCTAAAACGTATCGGGATGTTTCACAGTCAACCGAACGTCGATTTCCGTCTTTCGAAACAAAACGTTCCTCTCTTCCATCAAGTTCACCGCAAATTTTGTCATAGAATATCTGCCATTTCGCTCGGCGCGCCGCTGGGGAGGATGAGATTCCGCGTTGAATCATACTTCCGATGCCTTGCCTGACGATGTAATCGCCCATCAAGGCTCTTTTGGTACTAAGTGAAAGCTGGGGCCAGACCGATAAAATCGGTCTGTTCAGTATCTTTTCCACGCGTTTAATGGATTCGACAGTGATGAATTCAGACATTCCATTCATCACGGCATAGCTTAGTATTCTAATCCCGTATTGTTTCTCGACCTTCTCAACACTTCTCTGCCGCTTTTTTCCTCGGACAAGTTTGCCGCAGTCACTGCATAAAACCTGGCTGACTTTGAGACTCGCCACCCTCCTAAAGAACCATCTCTCACATTCACGTGTCGTGCATTTGATTTTCAGATACACACGACTAGCCGAGGCAAGATCCGTCGTTTGGGCTCTTATGAAAATAGAAATCCCGCCACGGCCTTTACTAAAATTGATCCGGTGAAGTACAGGTCCAGTAAACCGGTAACCTAGGGTTTGATATTTATTGACCCATTTTGGGGCGAGGGGACTCCAGGTGAACTGGAATGTTTGAAATTTTGGGTGCTCTCCAAAATGATTGGCATTAATCCGGATGATTTTGCCACTCTGTGAATAGCTAAAGTCCTTTTTATCATCACCCGTGCGTCTAACCGTCTTGATGTCAGAAAGCCCAATTTTTTTAGTCTTTGGAAAACCCATTGATATATTCTACTTTGCCATGCAGCTTTTTGCTGCGCCATCAGATACGGTACCCACTTACTCCCGGACACGGTTTTACTCTAGTTTTTGACAGCGCTAAAAAGGGAAAAGCTGGAGGGGTACGAAACCTTTGTTCAGGGATACAAAGGGCCCTTCGCGGAAGAGATGGGCGTTAACGACGCGTACTATTTATAGGCGCCGGGCTTCGATTGTGAAGCGATTCGTCGCGACATCCGTGACGCTACGAAGGTCAATCGGGAACTTATCAAATCCATCGGTAAATCTACCGACCAACACAACTAAGAGAGGATGTTCTCGTATAGAGAGGTTCGCGGCCTTTACAACGCGTCAGACGGCGTTTCGGGGCTCTTATTGCCCGTAAATACATTTATGGCTATTTGCCGACTGGCTGGAAATGGCCCTTTATACTGCCTGTCCGTCAGTGAGCCTACCCACAGTGTAACGGTGACCGTCAGCCCGATGACCTCAGCAATAGGTCATCACAGGGACGGCATAATTCCGCTCGAAAGACTTATGATCGAGAGAAAACTTCTCACCAGGTAGCTTTGCAGTCGTAGGATAGGGCTCGCGAGAAGCAGGAGCAATGGGACTTTCGGCCAGAAATATTTTTTCTAAAACGGCGCGCAGTCCATACTTCATTTTCATGTCCTAAGCCGCCGAGCTGAATTGAAGTTCGTACGGGTGCGCTGGCAGCTTTACTAGGATGCGATCGTAATTGAAAATCAACTTAGGCGTCAGCGTGCCCCTGCCACCTTTCTCCTTACCGAACTCGATAAAACCAGTCGCCGCCAACGACTGGCAGTCCTTTTGGACGGGGGCGATAGCTCTATTGAGCATCTTCGCTAGCTCGTAGATGGACTTAGGCTTGGCATTGGCAATCAGAGTCAGGATTTCTAGCTTTTGGATCGTCATGAAACTCCGAAACGAGCCAAGGGAGTCAAAGTAGATTACGTCTCTGGGCTGGATCTCTGGTCTTTTGCGCTTCGGGAGTGCAAGAAGATCATTCTCCATGTCCTCAAGGCTTTTGAACCCAACTGTCATCGTCTTACTCTTCATGTGAAACCACCTTTCTGACCTCGGCGAAGAAAAAGCGGATTGCTTCGTTGTAGTCCTCAATATCGAGCGACACCCGGAAGTCAGAATCTTCGGGAAGGCGCGTGTGCAAATGGAACCCGAAGGGTTCGTGATTATCGAGCAACAGGATAGGCTTCTTTCGCTCCATATCGATCAACACGCATTTGAGTTTGACCCCTTTGGGAAACGGCCGACTGGCCGGCACCTCAAATGCCTTGATCTCCACCACGAATCGCCCCTGTTCCAGAACGATTCGTTGATTGCGAAGAGGTTTAGCCTTAAGCATCCTGTGATATACTATATTTAATAGTATATCATATTGCAAGCTAAGGCCTGTTGGAGTCTGGCATTATTTGAGGAGTGTTCCGTCTCACCCACCCGACGGCACTTTAAGGGCTGAAGTTCTCACCTAAGCTACGGCACCCTGCGGTGAGAGCGTAAGCGGGCATAAGCCATCTTGACGGTCGAGATTCCCACGCCAAAATGCGCGGCAAGCTGCCTTGTCCGCCACCCCGCCTGTCGGAGTTTTGCCAGCTCGTCCAGGTAAATGCGCGGCTTTTTCCATCGGGCCGGGTACTCAAGTACCACTGTCCTTGGTTCGACTACTTTGGCGTAGCGCCCACCACCAACCGACAAGAGCCGGTTATCGATTGTGAAATGTCCGAAGCGAGGGATAGATGCGGGTTTGACTTACCTCGCTAATCCGGTCTTTTCAATATCAGAAGGCCGACAATGCCGAGGGCAAGTTCCAATACCATGTAGACGCTCAGCAACCAGTGCGGCGCGCCGTCTACTACGAAGCTTAAGATTCTGCCTGCGGCCAAGCCCAACATGAATACGATGAGGCTGTACAAGGCGGGCTGCCTTAAATGTACTTTGAATGCGCCGATGATCCAGAATGATATTAAGCCCAGATACAGGCCCATGATGGCGCGAAACACATGGATTCCGTTGGTATTGGAGACGGTAATGTCGAACAGCGAGCCCAGGCTATTCTGCGGCATCAATCCGTACGACAGGGCAATGGGGGTCAAACCTACTGCAGTCACCAAAAGAAATAGCTGACGGATGTTCATCTTTTGCTCCCAGTCGGGTTTATGGCTATATGGCATCAAAAATCATGTCGGAGTTTTGCCAGCTCGTCCAGGTCAATACGCGGCTTTTCCCATCGGGCCGGGTACTCCAGTACCACTGTCCTTGGTTCGACTAGATTGGCGTAGCCTCCACCATCAAACGCAAAGCGCTTATCCAAAGTTGGGGGCGACTTTCTGCGCGATTAAAAAGCAGACAACCGACACCGAACCCGCCAAAACCATGCCCCACAGAAGGTCGACCAGAGTCACTGCCAATGGCCAGTCTTTGGTGAGAGCCAAGTTGGTGAGGTCGTACGCGGCATAGGTAACCAGCCCGAAAAACGCACCGTTCAATAGGGCCGTCGACCACTGTCCCTTTTCTAGGGCTGGATGGATCACGAAATGGACCAGACCTGCCACAAAGAGCAGGTAAAAAGTCACCGCAGCCGGCCAGTTGACTTCGTCCTTGAGCATGAAACCGATCTGGTCTCGGTAGAACTTCTTGGCCACAAGGCCGAGCCAAAGCATGTCGAGCAAAAAAAACACCGGAAGCGCGATCAGAAACAGTTTGGCATACATGATACGACCTTTCATCGATTTGCCGGATCCACTCAAGAAAACCAGCCGAATTTTTGTTTACCCTGATAAGAAATGATATACGAGCTTCGATGTTTCGGCGTGCCAGTTTCCAAGATTTCATCATTAATCTCCTAGAGACAGGAAAAGTCCCAGAGCCCGTTGTCCGGTTAGGTATTCGTGCCAACTGCAAGCTTCGCCTGCATGAAGAACGTAAGCGAGATGTCGAACTCGAATGCGGTTCGCTCATGGCCTTCATCGAAAGCTGTGTTCAGGCCGATATCGCGGTGGTTCCTGAGAAAGCCAACGAGCAGCACTATGAAGTGCCGAGCGAGTTCTTCTCCCTCGCTCTGGGAAAACATCGTAAGTACAGCTCCGGCTACTACCCCACCGGCTTGGAATCTCTGGACGAAGCGGAACGTCACATGTTGTCCCTGACTTGTGAGCGCGCCGAGATTTCCGATGGCCAAAACGTTCTTGAGCTCGGCTGCGGCTGGGGATCCCTCACACTCTTCATGGCGGAGCGCTTTCGGGCATGCCAGATAACGGCGTTGTCCAACTCGAATAGCCAGCGGGAGTACATACTCGCGCAGGCCCGCGCGCGCGAGCTGACAAACCTCAGGGTCATTACTTGCGATATCAATGAGTTTTCGATTTCGCAAAAGTTCGACCGTGTGGTGTCTGTCGAGATGTTCGAACACATGCGCAATCATCGTAAGCTCTTATCGCGAGTACGGAGTTGGTTAAAAGAGGATGGCAAACTCTTCATCCATATATTTTGCCACCGGCTCTATGCCTATCTTTACGGCAACGAAGGGCTAGGCAATTGGATGGGAAGAAACTTCTTTAGCGGAGGCATGATGCCTAGTGACGATTTGTTGCTACGCTACCCCGATCATTTCGCCGTTCAAAAACAGTGGCGAGTATCGGGCACGCACTACGCAAAAACCGCGGAAGATTGGCTTGGAAACATGAAGCGTAAGCGCTCCCAAGTCGTGGGAGTTCTGGCAGAAACATACGGCCGTGAAGAGGCCGAGCGATGGTTCTACCGTTGGAGCTTGTTTTTTATGGCATGCGCTGAACTTTTCTCCTATCGCGATGGACGCGAATGGTACGTGAGTCACTATCTTTTTGGAGCTCGGTAGCTTGACCTCGTCTATTCCACTTGGAAGCCAGGTCGCTGTCGTGGGTGGGGGCGTGGCCGGAATCGTTTCGGCGCACTTAGCGGCCCAGCATCATCGTGTTTCCCTGTTCGAAGCGGCGCCTTATCTAGGGGGGCACACCAACTCCATCCTTTTGACCGATGGGCCCGACGCGGGCCACGCCATTGATACCGGCTTTATCGTACTCAACGATCGCACCTATCCTAATTTTCATAAGTTCCTTCGCTGCCTCGACGTGCCTGTCCGATATGCCGACATGTCGTTCAGTTACTACTCCGAGCAAGATGATTTGATTTACGGAAGTCGCACCTTGGCCCATCTGTTCTGCCAGTACCGCAATCTTGCTCGCCCGCTTTTTTATCGCCTGGTCGAGGGAATTTTTCGTTTTTGGCGGGCCGCCGAACGGGCCCACCGATTGCACGAACTGGAAGGCCAGACGCTGGGGCAATTTTTGGAGCGGGCGAACATCCCATCCGTCACGCAGGAACACTATATTTTGCCCATGGCGGGCGCCATCTGGTCGGCCCCGGCGGAAGAAATGGCCAACGCCAGTGCGGAGTCGACCGTGCACTTCTTTAAGAACCATGGCCTTTTGGGCTATCGCGATCAACCCCGTTGGCAAACTGTCGTGGGCGCCAGTTTTTCCTACGTAAAGGCCTTTCAAAAGGTATTTCGAGGTGAGTTACGGCTCGGGAGCGGCGTGTCCAAAATCATCCGCCATGCGGACCGCGTTGAGTTGGTTTTGTCCGGAGGAGAGCGGCGCAGCTTTGATTACGTCGTCGTAGCAGTACACGCCAACCAGGTTCTCCCCTTATTGAGCCCTGCCAGTGATGACGAGAGACGACTTTTTGGCGCTTGGGATTACAAGACGAACCTCACCGTTCTCCACACCGACGTATCCCACCTTCCACCTCTCAAGCGAGCTTGGGCATCCTGGAACTACCGGCGAGAGCGGGCTCGGAAAAACCAGGGCGGTGTTCCGATTACTTACAACATGAACCTGCTGCAAGGACTGGATCTACAGGAGACCTATTGCGTTAGCTTGAATCCGGAAAGAGCGATTGATCCCAAACGCATCGTAAAGGAGATCCAATACCGCCATCCGGTATTTTCGACGGCGGCTATCGAGTCGCAAAAGCAATTGAATCGCCATGCGGGCGAGAACCGTACTTTTTTTAGCGGCAGTTATCACGGCTTTGGTTTCCATGAAGATGCAGTTCGTTCCGCGGTTCGGGTGGGCGCCTTTTTCTCGGGAGCCCTATGATGTCGAAACCGCTGATTCCCGCGCGAATCTTTCGGGGGAGGGTGACGCACACTCGCCTCGCTCCGGTAAGGCACGATTTCTCGTATCCGCTCTATTGGTACTGCTTCGATCTAGATCGCTTACCGGAAGTGGCTTCGCGCAGTGTTTTATTTGGCCATAATGCACTAAGGCCGGTGGCCATTCATGATACCGACTACCTCACACCCGAGGCTCGCCCAATCAAGGAAAAACTACTCCATTTTCTTACTGCCGCGAATTGCCGAGTGCCGATTACGCGGGTGGAGTTGATGACAGCGGCACGTTTTTTCAATTACGTTTTTAATCCGGTCAACTTTTATTACTGCTATCTTGCCGATGGCACCATTGCCTACACCGTCGCTGAGGTTTACAACACGTTCAAAGAGAAACATCTGTACGTGTTGGATCGCGATCGGGAGGCCCGCCCCGGTTTTGCTAAGCGCTACACCGTCGATAGAGCTTTTCACGTTTCACCCTTCAACGAGATTGAGGGGCAGTACGACTTTTATTTCTCGGAGATCAGCGACAAGGTGGATATCCGAATCGATATTTTGCGCGATGACCAGCCTTGGTTTTTGGCTCGCTTGCGCGGAGAGGCCCTCACCATGAATGATCCAACCATCCTAAAGACAATTGTAAAGTTTCCTCTTACGGCCGCACTCTCGATCCCCCGTATCTACTGGCAAGCGGCTCGATTGCATTTTCAGAAAAAATTACCGATCATTTCTAAGCCTCACCCCTCTAGCGAGTGGACCATCGGGATTGCCCCGGCAACGGCCTGGGAACGCTTTTGCGTTCGCTTCGTACGCCGATTTATCCGCAACCTCGACAATGGGAATCTCGAAATCACTTATCCCGATGGTAGCGTGGAGACTTTCGGAGATCCGGGTAGTCCGACCACGGCCAAGTTGAGATTGCGAAACTACTCTTTGTTTCCGCGACTCGTGCGTGACGGCGGTATTGGGTTGGGTGAGTCCTTTCAGGCCGGTGATTGGGAAACCGACGATCTGGCCGGGGTCATCTATTTGCTTCTCAATAACGCCCATTGTCTGCCGGAGGCCCAGCTCAATTTACTGAAGCCTTTTAGGTGGGCCCTTCGTCTGGAGCACGGTTTGCGGAGCAATTCTTTACGCAATAGCCGAAAGAACATTTCGGCCCATTACGATTTGAGCAACGACTTTTTTGGACTTTTCTTGGATACTACTCTCACCTACTCGTCTGCGCGGTTTGCCTCCGCAGAGGACACGCTGCAGAAGGCCCAAGAAAACAAAATGGACTCCATCTTGGCCAAAGCCCAGATCCCCGAAGGAGGATCGTTACTCGAGATCGGATCGGGCTGGGGCGCCATGGCGTTGCGTGCGCAGAAGCAAACGAATTGTAGGGTCACAAGCATTTCCCTTTCGCAAGAACAGCTCACGGTGGCCCGTGAAAGAGCATTGCAATCGGGACAAGCTGATAAAATCGATTTCCGCCTCCAGGACTACCGGCACACTGAAGGGCAGTTTGATCGCATCGTCTCGATTGAAATGATGGAAGCCGTTGGAAAGCGCTACTTGGGGGAGTTTTTCGCTACGATCGAAAAGCTACTCAAACCGAACGGCGTGGTGGTGTTACAGGTAATTGCTTACCCCGACTACGATCACGCTGAGTACTTGAAACGCCAAGACTGGATACAGCGCCACATTTTCCCGGGTAGCCACCTCCCGAGCCTCAACTCGATACTCCAGGCGGTAACCAATCACTCCAGACTGGTGGTCGACAGCTTAGAAAATCTAGCGCCCCATTATGCGCTCACCCTCCGGCACTGGCAGGACAACTTCAGCCGTAAGACCGATGAAGTTAAGGCCTTAGGATTTGACCAACGCTTCATCCGCACCTGGCAATTTTACCTGGCTAGTTGCGAGGCCGAGTTCGAGAGTCGATGGTTGCAGCTCTACCAGATTGTGCTGACCCGGCCCAACAACCCCGGGTACAGGGATGTCCAACCCATCGGGTTAAGGCACGGTTAACCTTCTGGCATGTCAGACGAGCCGCCATCCTCGTCCGAGTCGGACATGAGTTGTGCCTAGAAAATTCATCCTAGAGGGCTCGAGTGAGTGGGGGCGATGGCCGAGAGCCCGCACAAGTGGACCTCAAAGTACGGAAGCTTGGCCGATCTTCACACGGCGGAGGTCATAGGTTCGAGCCCGCGGCTCGCCCTTGAGCAGAAACACCAATTGCCAGGCATTTGTGTCGGACTTCCATCCTTCGTTTAATTTTTGCTGCTAGCAAACGGTCTGCTCCTATCCAGTCACTCAGGCTAGAATCTGGGGGTGAGAAACGCCCTGCTGCATTTTTTCGGTCTGCACCTGTTCGTGCTATCCCCGTATGCTTTCGCCACCCTAGAAAATCCCGCCCTGCTTCCCTTTGGCGAACGCGAAGTGCTTACCGGCAACGCGGGAATTGCGGGGGCCCCCAGCTCAGCCGCCGTTTTTTACAACCCCGCGGGCCTGTCGTTGCTTAAGCAATCAAGTCTTTCGGTGAGTGGCAGTACCTACATGCTGCAAGACGTTAAAGCGTCACCGCTGTTTCGCGTTGACGGATCCGACGAGGATTACAGTGCCTCGGGTTTTGATTCCATTCCCGCCACGGTAATTTCGGTGACCCGCTGGAGCGACTGGGCGTTGGCATTCTCGGTGCTGATCCCCGAAGTGCTTAAGCTAAACAACCGTATCTCGTTCACTACCCCCAACACCAAATCAAGCGTGATTAACCTCACCGCGGCGGTGGGGTTAAGGTGGCACCCGGCCGAGTTTGTCGACCTGGGCCTGCGGGTGCGTCTGCCCTCAATTCACTTTTCGGGGTCGGGCGATGGATTTAATTATCAGCAGACAACTAACGGTACTGTGCAGACGATTGCCAGCAAGGAAGAAAAAAAATGGAGGCCCGCGCCTTTATCCCGCTTGATGCCGGGCTGGGGGCCACCTGGCATTTTAGCGAAGCGGTGCGACTGCTTACTGACGTAAGTTTTCAGGCGGGAACCAAGTTTGATCTTTACCCGGGCTCCTCATTTAGCAACGTAACCGAGGTTCAAGCGGGTCCACGCTTTAATGTGGGGCTGGAGGTGAATGCTTCCCGAGAAATGGTGTTTGCCGCGGGATATTTTTATAACCCGTCCACGAAACCCGCGGCTAATCAGGTGGAAGGGGACATCCGGCAGAACTTTTCGGGCGTCACCGGGGGCGTGACCTGGCAGGCCGATCGGGTGCGCACCGGCGTAGGACTATTTTATTTTTGGTCTACCGGAACGTTTGTTCCGTTTAATAATCCGACCGGCTCGGGTCGATTCGCGCAGAACGGCCTGGGTGCCACGTTGGTATTTAGCTATTCGTTGGGGGATACGTTAGCGAGTAACCCGGCGCCGTAGCGCGGTACTTATTCGCGGCTAGAGTCGCGGTCATTCTGTCCTTTTAGGCGGCGGCGAGAAAAGTCTCAAAATCGTCCTGGACCGCCCAGTAAAATTCAACGAGTTGCGGCTCACGCGGAAATGGGGAACCGCACGACGTTGCGCAGGGAAAGCAGCGCCTTGACGCTATAACGTCTTGTCGCTATAGTGGTTAATGGAGTGTGTTATGAAATCCAGTTCCAAAAGAGCGACCGTCTATTTTGATCCGAAGCTATTTCGAGCGATTCAACTCAAGGCGGTTGAAACTGAAAGCTCCGTGTCTGCGATTATTTCCGACGCCATCAAACAGTATTTGAGTGAAGATGCCGACGATTTAGCCGCATTTGATGAGCGGGCCAAGGAGCCCGGATCTTCCTTCGAAGAAGTCGTGAAGAGGCTCAAGCATGACCGAAAAATATAGGATCTTCATCAAGCGCTCCGCTGAAAAGGAACTTGCGGCCATTCCCAAAAACTACCTCGTTCCGATAACAAAGCTCATTGCGTCTCTCGCTGAAAATCCGAGGCCAATAGGATGCGAGAAGCTGTCTGGAGAAGAAAAGTATCGGATTCGAAAAGGCCCCTACCGAATCGTGTATTCGATTCAGGACAAAGAACTAATTATATGGATAGTAAAGATTGCGCATCGAAGAGAGGTCTATCGGTAACTGCGGATTGCTAATGATTAGCGAGGTGGCACGGGTGGCACCAAGATCCCGATCTAACCAGTCTTTTTCCAAATGGTCTTGGGAGTCATCTTTTGTTCTTTGCAACTACGCAAAAAATCGTTCACTAGGCTTTGATAAGGCGTCCCGGTCTTCTCGCTCAAGCCCTTAAAATACTCTATGACATCCTTATCCAAGCGAATGGTAACGCTCTGTTTAAGCCTGTTCACATACGGGTTTGGCCGTAACTGCATTTTCTTTAGATCATATTCCTTACGCATATTAAACTCCCTTATTGCATCTCTTGAAAATCTGCGATTTCTTTCTTTGTGGCCTTTCGAGCGCTGACGATTCTTACCCGATCTTTCTCGGGCTGATCTACATGAACTACGAAAAGCAACCGGCTCCGCTGACTCTGCCCAATGAGAATATACCGGTCCTCACTCAAAGAGTGATCTGGATCCGCCGTGATCTTTGCTAACGGGTCGTAAAAAACAGTGGCGGCTTCGGAAAAGGAGACGCCATGCTTGCGTATATTCTCCTTTTCCTTGTGCTGATCCCATACAAAGTATATGTGTACATACTTTATATGTACATATCAAGGGCTGAAGTACGTTGGGGCCCAAGCGTGAGCAAGATCGTCGTCCGGCTGGGCGACAGCATGACAATTTACTTCGGCCACCTTGACGCCGGGGTTAGAATAACCGGGTGAGAGATCTTCCCCCTACCATGCTGGCGGCCCGAAACCACCGCTTCGGTGCCCCCGAGGTGGTCATGCTCGAACAAGTTCCCTTGCCAGACCTCGGGGAAAATCAACTTTTGGTGCGGGTAGGCGCCTCGACGGTCTCGGCGGCGGACTGGCGTCTGAGAACGAGGAATGTTCCCCGCGGTTTTGGCATCATCATGGGCCTCTTGTTCGGGTTTCGCCGGCCAAGATATTTCGCCCTGGGCACCGAGATGGCGGGGGAGGTCGTCGCGGTGGGTAAGCGGGTCGAGAAATTTTTCGTCGATGAGCGCGTGGTGGCGAATTTGGGCATGAAGCTCGGGGGCCATGCCGAGTACGTCGCGGTTTCGGCGTCGGCTGCCCTAGCGAAGATCCCTGACTCCATTTCTTTCGAAAGTGCGGCGGCGTTGGTCTTTGGCGGCACCACCGCGCTGGTCTTTTTGCGCGACAAGCTTGCGCTGCGCCAAGGCGAAACCTTATTAGTGGTGGGAGCGGGTGGGGCGGTGGGAAGCGCGGCCGTGCAGCTCGGCCGCGAAATGGGGGCCGTGGTCACCGGGGTTTGCAGTCAAAAGAAGGCGTCACTGGTGGAGGGACTGGGGGCCACTCGAGTGATTGCCTACGAATCTACCGACTGGCGGAAGGGTACCGAGCGGTACGACGTTGTTTTGGATACGGTCGGGGGAACCACGTTTGAGAACTCACGCCACAAGCTGTCGGAAAAGGGGAGAATTGGGCTCGTGGTGGCCGATCTGCCGCTGACGATCAGGAGCGCCTGGGTCTCTCTTTTTCATCGGCAAAAAGTCCGCGCGGGCTCCATTTCCGAGAGCGCCGCCGACCTCGATTACCTGGTCTCACTATGCGAACGCGGACGGTTAAAACCCCTTATCGGTGGCGTCTTTCCGTTCGATCAGGTGGCGCGGGCTCACGAGGTGGTCGAGTCGGGCCACAAGACGGGAAGCATTGTGCTTAGTCTTGGTTCGATAGTCTAAACATCGCATTCAGCCTGCCATTTTTACGATGTCTTTTTTCTTAAACCGAAAATCCTTTTTATTAGGTTTTCGGTACTTCACTTTGCCTTCCTTGATACGGCGACGCATCGTGGACGCCGAAATACCCAATAAAGCGCATGCCTCTTTTAGGGTAAGTTCTCCCTCGCCAGCGAAGAACTTGGATGAGTCAGTAATATCCAGCCCAATCACATTCCCTTTCGCGTCAAGACGTACGATGATGCCATTTTCAAAATATGATTTCGCTTCAACCCCTTCTTTGAAATCGATTGAAACGTAATCAACGTCTGACTGATGAACTATCTTCATTTTCGCACCTCAAAATTAATGAGAACCGTGAGCACCTCGAGAATCTCATCTGGCAACAGTTCCACAACCACTGCGGCGACAAAGTTGTCACGGCGGCCGGAAAGTCTTTTATAGTAAATGGTCTTATCTTTAGACTGTGAGATTCTCCCGTCGGGTTTCTGGATGACCTGCTGCACTTCCTCAACGGACAAAGCTCTTTCTTGCATCCTAAGTACCGCGTGCGGATGAAATCTCAACTTCACACGCCCAGATTAGCATAACTACTCACAATGAGTCAATTCATGGTCATAACTATCCATGCCCTTAGTCGGTGTTGCGGTGGCACGGGTGGCACCAAGATCCCGAAAGGAACAGAAAGATTCCGAAGAATTCAGAAGAGATCCGAAATCGTTTCGCCGAATAGGACAGATTTTGAATCATGATTTCACAAGTGGTATCAGATAGATCCATGCAGATGGCCTTTCCGCCTTCATTCGGCGGAGGTCATAGGTTCGAGCCCTAGGGCGCCCGCCATCCTTACCGAACCTTCGCCTAGATAGGCCTTGCATCCGTCAAGCAAAACAATGTATCCCTCGCCATTGATAAAAAAGCCTATGGATCGTCGACAAACTTATATTTATTCGGCTCTCCTTTTCTTGCATTCGCTATGCATCTCGGCCATTTATGCCCAGGAAGAGTACGAACTGCGCACCGCCGAAGATGTTAGCGTGGTTCTCAATAATGCCTTGAGCCGCCTGGGGGGTGAGCCCCGTCAACCCAAACCGCGCATCTTGGTGGTGCAACCCAAACAAGGCAATTGGTCTACGTTACACGAAGAGTTAATAGTTTCGCTGTCCCGCTACGGGGTGGGTCTGGATGGAATTTTAGTTGAAAGCACTCAGCTGGATGCTGCCACCGAAGCGCGCCTAGCCGAAAAAACCCATGCGGTGGACTTTGCGGTGCAAGTGAATCCGGACGGCGGCGGAAAAATTGGTTTGGGAAAGACACTCGCTCGTTTTTTTGGAATGCAGGGTTTCAAGCACCATTTCCAAGCGCTGCGCCGTTTTTACAAAGGTGAAAACGAAGAGCAGTTTCGCTGGCTAAATACCGTTCCCCACGGCTTCGGGGGTGGTGCGCGAAAACAGTTTCGCTACCTCTATATCTCTGTCGTTAACACCTCCACGTTCTGGCTGGCCCACCAAACCAGCTATCCGGGAGTAGCGGAAGGACTTATTTTCGGTCTTACCTATGCCTTTAACGCGGGCGCCGATTACCTCAACTACCTGCGACTCGCCAGCCGAAAGCCCCGTTGGGAAACCGATCGAGAAACGGGCGAAACGCAATTGAACGCGGATGTTCAACAAACCTATTCGCGTCCCTTTTATTTTTTAGTGACCTGGGCGGTTCTTGGCGGATCCAATTTAGTGATCATGTTGCCGGTGATGGCCGAGACCGGAGATGTGAGGGTTGGGCTGTGGCGTGTTTTCACCAACTCCCTGCTGAATGTTTTCTCCGTGGCCGCTATCGATGGGCTCTTTGCCATCTTGAGAAAGAAACAACTCGATTCGTTGGAAGCCGAAAAACAGCTTCTAGTCGAAGTTGAAACAGATCAGGCACTCAGCGCAGAGGAGAAGATGAGGCTCACCGCAGAGGCCCAACGTCACGCGACGGCGGCCAAGGTCGCCGAAAGTCGCCACATGAATTGGCGGGTGTTTTATTATGGTACGCTTCATCCCTTTATCAAAAATTCCCATTTAGTGGGCGATGGCGTGACTCGACTGATTCTGGTGGCAGTGGGTGCGGCGGGTGTGGTGGCGGATGCCTGGAAAAACGGCACTCGTCTATGGAGTAATCGTTCCAAGCAGATTTCATTGCCCACCGCAAACCTCTCCTGCCCGCTCCGACTCTTTTCCACGAACGATCAAGATTTGCCTTTGTTGCGTGCACTGTTTTTGCCCCCACGCGAGGATGAACCAAAGGCAGTCAGCAAATAAAAAAAATTGATTAACCCAATCTTATCCGGAGCAATCAACTTCTTAGACTTGAACGCATCGAGTGCCTTCTCCTCAATATTCTCGATCTCAAGGTGGCACGGGTTCTTCTCTCCACGAAGAGTTACTTTCGCAGTATAATTAATGGGGATAAGAGCGGGGACTAACAGCAAATGAAGCTTTTATTTTTTTTCATTTTTTTAAGTCTGCAACCGGCTCAAGCCGCCGACGACCGAGTGATCAAGATTGTTGCTTTGGGATCGGAAACTTGTGTTGCGGTTTTTGGTCGCATTCTGCCAGCCATTACTAGCGGCAACGTTTCTGCCGCCACAGGAAGCCTATCTGAACTTAGGACTTTGATGGCGCTGGCGGATTTGCCGCCGGTCGATAGAGAAGTTACCAGCAATGCTATCCTTAAAATTCTGAAAAGCCGCAATGACGACAGCCTTCTCTCCAAGACGAGCCAGGCCATTCTAAAGGCCTACGGGGATGAGAATGCCTTGGCAATCTGTGTGCTTCACGGGAGTTGTAAACTCAATTCAGGTAGTTCGGCTGTTCATATCTCAACCGGAAGCCCGTATCAGATTAAACCCTTTTTTACAGGCGAACGCTCCAAAGTCGTGAGCCATATCGCAACCGGTAACCATGGGCCCAAAGCTTGGCAAGGAATGGTGTTGAAGTTCAAACCATCGGATGAGGGCTTACTAGAAAACATTCGTAATTTTTTTCATGAGAGCGCCCACTATGCAGACACCTTGCTTTTGGCTGACTGGTCGAAAGCCATTCAAGCCGGGGCCAAACCACACCCAAGATTGAAGAATTTGATCTCTATCGATGGCAAATCGATCGATGAGGGATTTATTCGTATTTTTACCGAAAGCCGAAGTGAGTTGAACGAACTCCAAGCAACATTTACCTTTTATGAATTAATGGGCGTGCCGCTTGCTGATTTGAAATCCGCAGAAAAGGATTCCTTGGGTTTACTCAGAGCGAACGCGATGGACTCAATTGGAAAGTACGGCAGTATTGTCGACGGTGCCCTAAGGGAATTGGATATCAATAGCGGAAACGTGGTAGGCCGAGCCACCGAGATGGAGGCGTGGATGCGCTCTTCCATGGGGAACCGTTAAGACGTAATCGGGAGAAGGCTCATTACTTCAAAGCTACAATTTCATGTTCTTGAATTGCGCACCCGTTAGCGGTTTTTCGGGGATGGGGCCAAAAATCTCCCAAAACTCATCTAAAAAAGTTAAGAATTCACTTAACGTCACACTGGCTCCGAAGCTTTTCTAAAAAGGGCATTTCCTGGAAAAGATCGGCGTAAGTTTTAATCTCTCCCCAATCTAAAGTACTGCCATGTTTGACGATAAGTGACTGGATGTCGGCTTTGTCTTGAAATTCACGGACCGGATCATTCTTATAGGCCTGAATTTTGAGACCAATTATTGCTTCGGCCGATAGACAATGAACCCCCAAGGGGGGCAAGGGTTTTGATTTTCTCAGCATGGCTTGGCTGAGCGGCCGACGGGCGATGAGAAGATCGACGTTACCCTGTCCTCGAAAGTGAATGACCTCTTTGGTTTCCAACGCAACTTTCCAACCCGCTTCGGTCAAGGCTGTCTTGGCGTCGCCCACCTGAGCCTCATCAATTAAGAAATCGATGTCGTTGGTAGCTCGAGGAACCCCTAAAACGGCAAGGGCAAACCCTCCAATTAAAGCGTGGCTTACCCCACGCTCCTCGAGGGCTTGATTTGCTTTCTCTAATGTTAATTTCAGGGTCATTCGGCGAAAGTATACCGCGCTATTGCCCAGACCATCAACTTGTTGCGGACATGTAGTTTTCTAAAGGGGGGGCGGTCTTCAAGTCACCGCGGGCCCGCTGTCCAAGAATATTAAAGTGTGGCCGTTTCTCTGCGACGCAACTCATGGTCCGGCGATCGCAGCACTCCAAGCTAAATGCGATAACAATGGACGGAAGTAAAGGGGCACCGTTATCTCTATTAATTTTAGAGCTCTCTCCAACCAACCTTTAAGGGACTGGCGGAAAAAGTTTATTCAAACCAGCATTGAAGCCAAAGGTTTTTTGCGTGTAGATGGTAAAGGCTCTTTTCACTTACGTTGTAGATCTGAGACATCACTTCGTTTGCCTTCATGGCGATGTAAGTTTGCGGATCAGGTTTATCGCCCACTTGATGGCTTACCGTAATTTTGTACTTCCCGTAGTTGGTTGATGTCTCTTCTACAATCTCAGTCGGGCCGGCCACGGTAACTGGGATGGGTTTTTGGTTTGCGTTTTCAGAATCAGACACACTATCCATCGCACTTTAAAGTCTTCAAAACTTATCCAAATGGAGTGATTTCGTTTAATCATACCCAGTGGATCACGAGCAGCGTTCTCAGAGACGAGTGGGTCGGACTTGAAGAAATCGCAGACGACAGATGGAAAGTATACTTTGGACCAGTAGCTCTAGGGATTTTAGATGTACGCTTGGCAAAGCAAAGAGACCATCGATTCTTCGGATCTTTAGTTCGTCTCGATGGTGAGAGCACGTCGCGAAAAAGTAGAAAGCCATACCGCAAATAAGTGTTACCTATGTCGCCGGTCTAAAGTGTTACCTATGTTCGAGGTTGCGCCTTTGTGAAAATGGCAATGTGTGGGGAGCGTGGAGGTTTCCTTGGCGTTTCACTTAAGGGAAGACTTTAACTTTTCATCCTGGTGCTGCCGAGTGGTGCTGTACCGTGGAGGCTCAACTTATTTTGCCACGACCCCTTTCACCTGGTTCCTTTTACTTATCTTAATGTCGTCTCCCGAGGTTCTTTTTTGCGTGAGGCTTCGATTCGGGTGGGCTATTTCCTGAGAGGGTGTCTCAAAACCTTATGTAGAGCCGCGTTCCTGTCATTGCGTCTATGGAAAAGGAACACAAGGTAAAAAGGCTCCCCTGACAAGAGCTGAGCCCTTGTTTTTTGGTCGTCACACGTTGTTGTTCGCCGGCC
>JAYSWN010000013.1:0-2471 GCA_043718025.1 Pseudomonadota bacterium | reverse complement strand
TCCAAACGGTGGTGTTAGCATTCGGTTGCCAAGTATAAGTGGTGACGCCGCACGCACCGTAAACAGGAGAAGAAGGCAGGGCGAGGCCCAGCCCAACGGCCCAGAAAAATAAAAATTGGAATTGAAAATCCGGACGCTTCAGAGCGAACCCCACAATTGTGAAGAAAACTACACAATCTGTTCGGATTTTTTCATGCGGGACGTTAGCTTAGTTGTGACGTGACGCGCCAAGATTAGAAAGGGGGTCGGAGAGAGCTGCGCGTCAACTCAGCCCTCCCCGCGATGGCGCTAGCTTAGGCAGCTCGTTCACTTGCCTTTTTATCGTCATTCCTTCCGGTAATTTTACCAAAGAAGGTACTCTTGCCTTCGCCAATTTGGATCCTCCGGGTCTTCATTTTCATCGCTTCCGACTTAGGCAAAGCGATTCTAAGAACACCGTCTTTGTAATCGGCCTCTACTTTTTCAGACTCGGCCACTTGCGGTAAAGTAAACGACCGCTCAAACCTACCGTGATAACGCTCGTAGGAGCGCTGAGCTCCCTTCCCTTCTTTTTTCTCCTCCGACTGTTCTCCCGCGATAGTGAGGGTGTTTCCTGAGAGTTCTACCTGTAGTTCGTCTTTGCGAATGCCGGGAACATCTAGACTGATGAGATAGGCATTTTCGGTCTCTTCGAAGTCGCACGCGGGCACAAAGTCGACATCTTTCTCATAGTCGTCGTTTGATTCAACGCGCGAAAAGTCGGTAAAAAGCCGATCCATTTGTTTCTGGAGTGAAACAAGCTCTCGCCATGGGTTCATCTGCTCGGGACGCCAGACATCTAAAATATTTTTCATTTTTACGTACCTCCAAGAAGTTAATGTACTGCCAACTGTCGATAGAAAATGCAGGGGCTGTGCCACAATCTCTAAGCTCAAAGCCATTAGAAATTTAGCTCGCTGATGCAATTCGCAATGGCGGCGCCGTTGCTTTTTTAAATGCTAAAGAAGATCGCCAACTGAAGGATCAACTTTGACCGCATTCGGGTTGGGGGATTGTTTTTGCCCGCGCCAGCAGTGCTTGAACCTCTTCATCCGAAGTCGCACCGAAATCGACGTACCACTGGCCCACGGCATAAAACTCGCGCGGCGCCAATACGTAGATAAGTTGGTCCACTTCAGCCTCTATTTCGGAAACGCAATCGTTAGCAATAACCGGAACGGCAACAACGATTTTCTTAGGATCCAAATCCTTCATAGCCTCAATAGCGGCGAACATCGAAGCTCCGGTCGCCAGGCCATCATCCACCAAAATCACCTGGCGATTCTTTATGTCGAGGGGCGGAAGTTGGGCTCGGTAAAGCACTTCCCGCCGTATCAGCTCCTTTTTTTCCCTTTGAACCACCGACTCAATCGCGTCTTCTGAAATGTGGAGTTCTCGAATTAACTCTTGATTAAGGTGGTAAGAGCCCCCCGCCGCCATGGCTCCCATGGCGAACTCAGGGTGGTCCGGAACGCCAATTTTTCTTACGATAAAAACATCTAGGGGGGCATTAAGGGCCATTGCCACCTCGAAGGCCACGGGCACTCCGCCCCTCGGCAATCCAAGCACAATGACATCGTGCAGATGGCAATAAGGCGCCAACTTTTCGGCGAGTCTCTTGCCTGCCTCTTTTCGATCTTTAAACACGTTCGGCCGCATAACTCTTTCCCACGATCTCATTTCTGACTAACAAGCCACTGCAATCGGTATTCCACTAATCATCAAAAAAAATCAAACATTACGGCGTAGCGGGACCAATTGGCCCACGTCGCACGAATTTGTGGTTAAAGAATCGGGGAAAAGAGGCGCGCGAAACGAACGCCCATACGGAACCACAGTTTGCGTGTCGCCAATTCACCAACGGGGATGGGAAGCGCCTTGGCAAAATCGGCCTCCAACATCTCAGCGGTTTTTCGGACGAATGACTCTCCAGCGAAGAGCAGCATGATTTCAAAGTTGAGACGAAGCGAGCGGTTATCGAGATTCGCCGTTCCGATGGCGGCGCCATTGTCATCGACCAGCACCACTTTCTGGTGGGGGAAAGCGGTGGCGTACCGAAACAGTTTTACCCCAATCCGTTCAACCTGCTCGATACAGTCAAAACTCGCCATGAAAGTTAAAAAATGATCCGCCTTGGCGGGTACCAGAATTCGAACGTCTACCCCGCGCAGCGCCGCCAATTTGAGCAGACTCAAAATCTGACCGTCCACAACAAAGTAAGGGCTCGAGATCCATAGACGCCGTCGCGCCGATTGAATGAGTTGAGAAAATAGCAGTGTGCAATTATCGGCATCGTCGGCGGGTCCGGTGGGAAAAACAAGCGCCGTCAAGTCACCTCCGGCTGCGGCCGAGGGCTCCCAACGTAGATTAAGTACTTCGTCTTGGGCCCAATGCCAGTCTTCAACAAAGGAGAGTTGTATCGCCGGCACCATCGGGCCTTGCACCTCTACGTG
>JAYSWN010000120.1:0-10165 GCA_043718025.1 Pseudomonadota bacterium | reverse complement strand
CCTTTCCCTTTGCTGGCACCGTACTCATTGAACACCCAAATCTGAATCCAAATCAATCACCACCTCCTCCACTTCCCCTCTCTCGATCTGCGCCCTTAACTCGCGGCAGATCGCGCAGTCATCAAAGAGAGGCTCTGCGTTGATCTCCCACGGACCGAAGGAGCCAACGACCGATACGATTTGTTCTTTATTCCGATGTTTGTAGGTTTTCATGGATTTGAAAAACCATCGGCAAGGCGTGTTTTCAATGACGGGCGGAGAGCGTGCTCCTCTTCGTGCCCGCTCCCCATGCCTCCTTTCAATAGTGAATTCTATTTAATATCTCCTAGCCGGACCAATCAAATCACAAGGAGCTCAGTCCAAATGACCGACAACTCAGAGACTATCGATTCCGAGGTCACAAAAAAAGTCCTTCGCGCGATGAAGAAGATGAGTCGCGAGAAAGGAAGGCCGGTAGACTTCGACGAGTTTATGGAGGAAGCCGTTCAAGATATTCTGGCTGAAATGGACCCACAATTTGCGTTAGGGGAAAGAGGCCATTTACAGACGAAAGGCCTTAGTGGAAACAAAATGCTCTGTTTCACTTTTGAAAATGATGAAGACCGTGCCGAATTTGAAAGACATTTAAAGCGATAGTCTCGTGAAATCCTTCGCGGCTTGGTAATTAATTTTTTTTGCATTGAATGATGAGGGCAATTGGATGGGCGGTCATTTCTCGATAACCGGGAAATTTCTGTAGCATTCGTATGGGAATTCGCGGCTCTTTAACACCGGTAATAGTAAATCCCGCAGAGAGAACTGCGGAAAAATAATCCTCTAATGGACGCTGATAGTGCTCGATCTCGAAAGCGTCCGAGTATTCGTGTCCAGGTGCAGGTTTTAGACTTTCCGTTCCCATGACAAACTTCGAATACCCTCGCAAAAATAAGACTGGACTCCTTTCAGGATCTTCCTCGGCCTACCGACCGAATCTAACGCGAATTCGTAAAGGTCTCAGTCGGGGTGGGTCACTGCAAAAATAAATTGTCCTCTTTTCCTTAGCACTCGAAATGTCTCGGTGATGGGGCGAAATATATTTTTCACTTCATTGAGCATCATGTCGCTAAAAACGATATCGATCCTATTCGACGGAATTCTCCAGACCTTGGTTGCATCCTGTTTTAGGTAATTGGCCATGATTATCTGCATCAGCTTGAATCCTTGAATGTGCTGAATGTAGGACTGAGTTGCCCGTTGGTCGAATGCACGGAATCGCTTGCGCCGTCGCCCGCAGGTACGATCCCAGGATTTTGGTGATGCCGATTTTTAGATCACTCTTGAACGCAGGTAGAGCGGCATCTGCAGAGTTGTAGGTAGGTCTTTCTCTTCTGCGACACTCCAAAGGTCTAGGCAGCTTTATTCTTGTCCGTGGAGCTCATCGAAATATGGAGGCTGCCACCACAAGCTTCAACGATTTTACGTAGAGTCTGCAGCTCGTACCGATCGTATTCCGCGTTCTCATATCGGGAGATGGCAGAGGCGGTAGTTCCCACTTTCTTAGCTACCTCGGCCTGAGTCATCCCCGCTTCGATACGGAGCCTCAAAAGCTGTTCGCCAACGGAAAGCTTTGCGTATTCCTGCTGAAAAGCCTTGCGGAACTTCGGATTGGCCAACTTTTTATCCAACCAACTGACCTGCTTCTTGGTTTCTTTCACATTTATTCCCTCGTAAAAAAGTCTTTCTTGATTGCCTCTGCTCTCGCGATTTCTCCTTTTGGAGTCTTGTCGCCCTTCTTGCTAAAGCCGTGAGTCAAAATGAGTCTCTTGCCGACCACGAAAAAACAGAGCACTCGTCCTTCGTCAGCTTTGAACTCAAATATCTGATCGCTTCCTGTTAGATGTTTAAACTTCCGTTCGTTCCAGATCTTGCCCTGGTCCGCCATCCAAGCAAAGAGCGCAGCGAACTTCTGTTGTTTAACCTCCGATTGGCTCTCAAGCCATTCCTCGGCCGGCACTTCTCCAGCTAGAGAAACGTAGAACTCAAGCCTGAGCACCTTTCCCTGATGGACAAGCTTAGATGTGGGCGAACGAGCCAGGAAACCTCCACTTGAATCAATGCTAGCATATGCGCTAACATTGATTCAAGTGTGATTCTAACGCTCCTCCGTGAAGCGGCGGAACTCCCTTAGGAAAGGCAAATGTGGGACCAGAGCGGGAAAATAGGGGGTAGTTGGCGCACTTTCTCGCACTTTGCGAATCAGAGTAAGCGTTAGTATTTGTTAGTTAATTGAATCGACTCAATGCTTTGGCAAAAATGCCTTGGACTAGTCCCGTCCGCCCCGCCATTTTCTAAGTCATTGAAATCATAAATAAAAACATGGGTACGAGTCCGCTTGTCGGCCGAGTGTGGGTTCACAGCCCTAGTATTAGCTTGAACTAATTATTAGTTATAGCTTATAATGGAAAATGTGAAGATACGCTTCTATGCAACCACATCCGGAAGAAGCCCAGTAGAAACGTTTCTTCGTGAATGCTCGAAAGAGGTTCAAGGAGAGTTCTTGGATGCGATTTCGCTTTTTGAGCAAGGCAAAGTGCTTTCAATGCCCCTGAGCCGAAACCTTTCGAGCATCCACCATGGTCTTCACGAACTACGGTTCAAAGAAGGAGGTTTGAGATGGCTTGGAAAGAAACAAATTTTGAAAAACTCGCCAAATCGTTGGGGGTTAATGCTGCCGAAGTCCGAGAGAAACAGAAATTGATCGAATTGATTACGGAAGCGAGAAAAGACAAGGGTCTTTCCCAGGCGGTGCTTGCAAAGAAAATTGGAGTAAGTCAGGGAAGGATCGCACAGATCGAGTCGGGAGTCGGAACCGCAAAGGTAACGTTTGATGTGCTCTTAAATGTACTGCGCGAGTTAGGGTACGACTTCAAAATCACTCCGAAACGAGTTGCTTAGTTCCAACGGGTCTCGAACTCTTTCCCCCTCCCGTGATAAAATTGGCGGAGTCTTATGCCAACAAAGGAACACAAACTACGAAAGCTGCAAAATGACGCCCGTAAAGGCGTCGTTATGATGGTGTGGGCCACCCTTCCGGTTGGGTGCATACTCATTCTTCCCGGTTTGGAGGAGCCGACATTGGTGCGCTTCTCTGAGTGGAATTCCGACCTTAATGAGTCCGCGCCGAATGGCGTCTTTGGAAGAAAAAATCAGCTTCGAAATTTGGTCGATTGAGAGGCCTTCAACGACGTATTTTTGGTGGAGGAAACTCCTATCCTGGCGCAAGGGAATCCACCTGAACTCAATGAAATCAGATATTTCACCCGTGGAGGAAACTGGTTCGCATAAGATCCGACTGGCCCGCCATTTTTTTCCCAAACAAAATCAGATTCTTCTGACCAGATGAAAACCGCCTGACGGGTCTTATGTCCGAAGGCGCCCCCCGAGAGCCTCGGTCTGGAGCGAATCCTCCAGCGCCGTAGTTCCCACCACCAACGCTGTCAGCACTTCCCGCGCCACATCGGAATCGTTGGTAAAGAGAACTCCTTCGGAGATCGCCCCTTTTCCATTCTTTACCTGCATCCTCACTGGGTGACGCTTGGCGAGGCCGCGGGTTTCCGCATTCGCCGGTAAAAATAGCCAGGCGGCGGGCACCCCCGCAGCGATGTACTTCTCCCATTCCAAAGCGACACGTCCCATGGTCCAGCGCGGATTGATTTCGACGATGGGGCGAAAAAACAATCGGTCGCCTTTTTTTGCCAAAAGCGCATCGACGCCTGCATTCCCTTCATAGCCCTGGCTGTAAAGTGCCGCCCCAACCGCCTCCGCCATTGCTTGCCAGCGTGAGAGTGGGGAAACCGCGGCATTGCCCGCATGCAGGAATCGGATTTGTTCGCTCGTTAGATTTGGGAACTTCGGCCCCAGAATAGTGCCGCGGTACTCCATCTGCCGGCCATTGAGAAACTGCCGCGCGGCTAGGACTTTGGGGGTTGCGCCAACCTCAATCTGCACGGAAAGGTCGGCGAGATTGTCTAACCAAGGTTCCAAAACGATCGCACCCTGAGAGTCGATGGTGTTTTGGATCCACTTCCCGAGATTGGAGTCTAATTCGTCGGCACTCAAAACCCGCTTGTTCATCGTACCCGACGCTCCCCAAGGGGCTTTCGCCAATACGACTTCCGATCGACTCACCTTTTCTTCCAAGTAGGCTCGCGCGGAACTCCAGTCGTGAAAAACGCTGCCCAACGTTTCATCCAAAGAAAGTCCCGGTCCGAAAACGGCTTTGTCTTCGGGGTGCTTCTCCATCCAGTCGCGGTAGAAATCGAGACTCCAGGTCTTGGAGAAAAGGGGCCGCAAGCCCGTTTCGTTGAAATCGGCTTTTTGTAGAATGAGGCTTGCCCAAGCCCCGTTGCCTCCGGCGATGGGGATCAACTTCGGAGCACCCGATTTAAAATGGGCAAACGAATCCGGGCTCCACCCCCAAGGTTCAAAGCCGGCAATATGGCGCTCCGGAAATGGTTCGCCGGTTTGCCGCAGTTTCCGAAACTCAGGCAGGCGGATGCCGGCGGTTTGGAGAGATTTGAGCCACGCGGCACGGGGTAGCTCACGGGCCAAAATGACGTCGGTTTCCAGAGCCAGAAAGGCGGGAATGACTTCGAGATCCAAGCCCAGGTTCAGCACCTTCTTCGTGCCCGTAAACCCCGGCTTTCCGCGCACGATCTCGGAATCGCACAGCGGGTTATAAAGCCAATACGTGGGCGGACGGCCTTTGGAACCGGAGTAAACTTCCATTTCACTAATATACCGCTCCGAAAGCCCCGCTTCTCGACGAGCCGCCGCACAATAGAGTGGGCCCTTCGCGCGACGCGGATTCATCGGGGGCTTTAGACACCGCAGGTAGGCCTCCCAGTCGTCTTCCTCCCGGCCCCCTGGGCTTTTTTCTCGCCAGCGGTTGAACCAAGTGACCCCGTGCTTCACGTGCCCGATCTCTTCTCGGTAAACGACTTCCAAGAGAGCAGATGTTTTTTCATCTCCCACCGCCGCCACCGCTTGCTGGTAAAAAAGGGAGAAATCGAGGTTCGCCTGTTCGAGCGTGAGACTCATGTGAACAACGAAATCCAACGGGGAGGTCACCTCTTTCAGCGCGTTCCAGAAGTAATCACTGATCGGAAGCTCGCCGAAATCGACTCCGAGTTCCCGCATCCGCGCTACGTACAGGCTTAAGTGCTTCTGCTCTTCGACGATCGTGCGGGCGAGCCCCAGTCGAAAACTTGGTTCGGCTAACGGAAACCTCAGCAGCGTCAACGCCATCAGCTCCATCGCGAGCAACTCATGGTTGGCAAAGAAGTGCAGCAGACGCCCCCGCGCGGCGTCCTCGTTAAGGCGTTCCACCTTCGGGAAATCCGCTCTCCCGATGCGAGAGAGGTTGAGCGGGCGGCCGGGAAAGCGCGGGATCTCCGTCAGAGCGGGGCCGGGGCAGGTGTCGTCGAATCCATCGTGGCTGGAGACTAATTTATCTTCCCAACGGTTTCCGTGGAGAATGATTTTGGCAAAATCGCTGAGTTCCATGCCCCTCTTACCTTACCCCAGACTCGTGGAAACCGCCCATGCCACATCGGCCTTCTCAAACTTCATTCGCTCCTGCGACAGGGGATGGAAGAACTCGATGCTTTTGGAGTGAAGACACAAGGGAGTATCCGTGATGGTTTTGCTTTGCACCTTCCCAAGCCGCCTTCCGGGCAAGTACCTGGGGTCTCCGCATATCGGAAACCCGAGTTCCCACAGGTGGATGCGGATCTGATTGGTACGACCCGTGATCGGCCGAACCTCGAGCAAGGCCGTGCCATCCTCAAAGCGCTTAAGGACCGTAAATTCGGTCCGAGCCACAAGCCCATCGCTCGCCGCCTCCCGCTTTCCATTGGCGCTCAAGCCATCACTGAGCGCGAGGTCGCAAACAAACCGGTCCTCTAAAGGGCTCCCGTGCACGCGAGCGAGGTACGTCTTGTGTACCTGGCCGCACGCAAACTGAGGCTGCAAACGGGTTGCAAAATGTTTGGTCCGAGCGACCACCATGAGCCCCGTAGTGTCGGCATCGAGGCGATGCGCGATGTGAGGTTTCTGGGGCGCATACACTTTATCGAGAAAGAACTGGAGCGTATTGCGGTTAAACCTGCCGCAAGGATGGACGGGCAAGGGCGCTGGCTTCTCGATAACGACGATCGCTTCGTCCTCAAAAAGAAGGCGAACGTCCGAGTTGACCGGCGGCTCGCTTTCGTTCGAGGAAATGCGAAAGTAGCGTTCTCCCACGCGGACGATTTGGTCGGCCTTTACGGGTTCTCGATCCGCGTTACAAAGCCGTTTTCCCTCGATCTCCCCCTGCCAGAAGTCACGCGTGAGATGACGGAACTTGCGGGTGAGAAAACCGAGCAATAGGTCCCCATCGTACTTTTCGGGGATGCGGATAGGGCGCGCTTGGTTGTAGGGCTCACTGCCGGGAAGCGTTTCTGTGAGTTCGGCGATCGCCTGCTGACGAACGGCAATCGAATCCCGCATTTCTTTATCCGACGATTTAAAACAATACCGACAAGAACGCCCCTCCTCGTACGTCTCGTCTCTTTGTTCCTCCTCGGTGAGAGGCGTCAAACAGGCAGCGCATTGCGCACCGGCACTCCGATGGAGTTGAGAGAGCCCGTCTACGCCAAGCGAGACGATCTCCTTCCTGATTAGAACCAGCATGCGCCGAAAAGGCGGTGTAGCGCTCTGGCTCACCTTGGGCGACAGGCTTTCGAGCCCCTCAATCGCCCGCAAACGCTGCAGCAGCCGTTCATTCTCCTCCGCACCGCCCGAGACAGCTAAATGGATCCCCTCCGTGCTCAGCAAAATAGAGCCCTTCAATCCCCAAGCCTTGCAACACGCTTGCAAGTCGGCTCGAAGCTTTTTGAGGTCCCGCAACGGGGCAAATTTGTAGGCGGCACTATTCACAAACTGGCTGCCGGCAACGGTTTGATTTCCCATCCTAAGCAGATAGCTGAAGAGGTAGCTGGCTTCAATGGCGGGCCGAGGGATTCTTGCCTTTGGCCTCGCGATCTCTACGGCGCAAATCGAGTAAGAGTCGATTCGGCTACCGCTTCCCGGTCCTTCATTAAATGCACTTTCACTAAGTACTGCTGGGGAAGGTTTTGCACTTCATCGTTTAGATAAGCGTAACCCCAAGCGCCCTGCGGATTTGTCACAGGAATGTTCTCCGCCTCCGTGGCGAGGTAGTAGGAAATGCCATTGGCGTTGGTCGATTGCAGAGGCGTTCTTTCATCCTGATAAAAATAGGCACGTGCTTGAAGCGTACTCCCATTCAACCCCGCAACCCAAAACTTAAAGGAAATGCGCCTTTCCTTCTTTGCTTTCTGGGCGTTCCACTTCACGGGGTAGTAAGCCACGTAATCGATTCCGGAAAGGCTCGGGGCATGGACGGAATAGTGTGCGTAAGGGAGCTGGTCTTGTGCGGCGAGAATCGACGATGCGGTATCGGCGGGAGGGTTCTGCGCCACCGCCTGCTTTGCCGCCTGAAAGCGCTTTTGCGTTTCTTGGGTGATCGACTTCAAAAGAGCCGGCCAGGGATTGGGATCATTAGCCAGGCGGTAAAGATTGTACGGATCCAACCCCTTCATTACCTCTAACCCAAAATACGAGCCATCCGGTGTACCCCATGCGGTTTGCCCCTGGGAGGCCGCGCGAAGGATCATTACCCCCACCGGTTCGAAAAAGAGGCGGCCAATCAGCTTCTCAAACGGAGCCCAATCCTGAGGCTGCGCCGCTCCCATCTCCGGCTTCTCTTTCAGAGGGAGTGGAAAGCTGGAACAGGCATTGAGAAACAAAAGGGTCAACGGAGCTTGCGATATCTCAATGAGCTCAGTTTCGCTAATATCGCCGCCACTGAGCGAAAGGTACTGGCCCATAGGAAATCGCCGGAAATCCATTCCTCCATGGCCTGAATAAAACACGAGGAGCGATTCATCGGGCTGAATGGGAGCGCTTTTGAAATAGGCGCGAATCACATCGGGCTTGAGCGCAAGGCCATCGGTGCCCAAGTAATGAATGGTCGATTTGCCCTTTAAATTGGGGAAGGTGTCGCTTTCGAAAACGGAGAGGTGCCACTGCTGAAGGCGAGAAGCATCCTTCTTGATGCTCTCTCCCACGTTGGCGGCCGCGTAGTCCATAATGCCCAGAATGCGGACTTTAGTCTGAGCGTTCGCCTGGGCTGCCAACAGAAGTAGGGAGAGCCATCCCGCAATCCAAACTTGAGCCAATTTCATAGATTCTCCTTGGTTGGAGCGAAGGTCTAACTCATCCGGCGGAAAAACACCAATCGAACCCGAGGCCTTTCTGGCGTGGATAAAGGCAGTGTACGAAACCAAGCCCGGCTTTCGCGCCCTGGTTATATTCGGCAGCCGCTTGAGATCCCGCAGCGGGGCAAATTTGTAGGCGGCAATATTCACAAACTGGCTGCCGGCTACGGTTTGATTTCCCATCCTAAGCAAATAGCGGAAGAGGCAGCTAGCTTCAATGGCCGCGCAGAGACTAGCCCGCAATGCTTTGCACTCTGCTTGGGACTAGTCCCGTCCGCCCCACCATTCTCTTAGTCATTGAAATCAAAATTAAAAACATGGGTACGAGTTCGCTTGTGGGTCACGTGTGGGTTCTCAGTCCTAGTATTAGCTTGAACTAATTATTAGTTATAGCTTATAATAGGAAACGTGAAGATACGCTTCTATGAAACGACATCAGGCCGAAGTCCGGTGGAAACGTTTCTTCGCGAGTGCTCGAAAGAGGTTCAGGGTGAGTTCTTAGATGCTGTCTCGCTGTTGGAGCAGGGCAGAGTCCTTCCAATGCCTCTGAGCCGGAATCTTTCGAACATCTACCACGGCCTTCATGAACTGCGGTTCAAAGATCGTGGTGGGCAAGTGCGGTTCTTCTACTTCATTAAGAGGGGCGATGCGATTTACATGGTCCATGCGATGAAGAAGAAGACACAAACGATCCCAAGAGAAGACGCTCAATTGATTTTGAAAAGGCTTAAGGAGATTTAACATGTCATGGAAAGAAACAAATTTTGAGAAGCTAGCAAAAACATTGGGTATCAATCCGGCCGAAGTTAGAGAGAAACAAAAGCTCAGTGAACTAATTTCCCAAGCAAGAAAAGATAAAGGACTTTCTCAAGCGGCATTTGCGAAGAAGATTGGCGTGAGCCAAGGGCGTATTGCTCAAATTGAATCCGGAGTAGGAACCGCAAAAGTCACATTTGATGTTCTTCTTAGTGTCCTTCAAGAACTCGGATTTGATTTCAAAATTATTCCAAAACGTGTCGCATAGTTCGCGGTGAGAATAAAATGACTCCTAAACCAACCTTTCAGGAAAATATCGCATTCTACGTGCTCGGTATGCTGAGCAGTCAGCAATTGGTCGATTGCGCGTTTGCCGCCGTTGAAGGAGGACTTGAATCCAAGTCTCTCGTTCTTTTGGCCGGGGAATCCAATCCCACCATTGCTGAAGTCGGTCCACTCTTTGAGAGCTCATTGCGTGAGCTGAAGATCTTGAAGCCATCCAAGGCCGATTCCCAGTTAGTTGCCGCACACTACTATGCAAAGGCTATTGTGGATGGCCAGCTCACACCCTACGAGGGAGCAAGGAAAATATGGTGGGATATTTCCAACAACATTGAAAATCCATCTGGGCTCTTATTGTCCTTTGTTGGGCTGGCCAGTGAAATTGAAGATCTCCCCAAACGATATGAGAATGATTCCTACGATCCAACTCCGGTGATTGAAGGCTACAAGCAAGATATTATCCGGGCGGCCACAGAACTATTGAAGATAGATGCGCCGTGCGCCGTTACAGAAAAAAAATAGCCTACTCCTTCAGAGTGTGGGTTTTTTGTGGGTTCAAAAGTGGATTCCAGGTGGGTATTGGTGCAGTTCCGTGCAATTTCGAATTCTAAGTAAGCTCTTATGATTGTTGTTTATTGAGTCGACTCAATGAGTTGCATTTTGGGCTTGGACTAAACCCGTCCGCCCCGCCATAACTATTAAGGTTAACCTTAAGTTTAACCTTAAACTGTCTTCCGCGGATTCTTCTCCAAATAACGAATAAGGCCTGAAAGCATCTTTCCGATATTTTGCATTTCAAGCTGTAATTC
>JAYSWN010000119.1:0-4074 GCA_043718025.1 Pseudomonadota bacterium | reverse complement strand
CAATTACAATTACAATTACAACAACACGAATACTTCCACGAGTTCGTACACCGATAATTCTCAGCTGCTTTGTAAGCTGCTATTCGGTCGCAAATGCTGGCGCAATGACTGGTACTCGACCTACTTCGGTTACCAACCGCAAACTACGGCGCAGCACTATAACCCAAGTTGCAATAGCTGGTTGAATACCGGTTACTCGGCGCAGTACTCGTCTGATTACCAAAATTTGGGCAACAGCTTTTCCTACAACCCGAGCCAGCAGTGGAACAATAGTTGGTCGAGCTGTTACAACGTTTATTACTAAGTCTTCCGTTCTAAAGCCGCTACTCGCAGATTGTGGGTAGCGGCTTTTGCGCGTTTTGGGTTCGCGGCGCGGGCGCGCGCCAAGGTCGAGATTAGCGCTCGGTACTTAGCTTCCAGCCGTTTGAAAAAAACTGAAGGGTCACGTCGCCTTTGCTGCCGCTCACCAATGTGGGAATAGCGCGTTTCTCAAAATACTGACGAATCCGCTTAGAGCGATCGCTGACCCAAATCGAAGTTGGCGACGGCACCATCGCCAAAAAAGGGGATACCCGCTCAAAGAAAACATCGGGAGCCACCCCTTCGGTACCGTGATGCGGCACCTTCAAAATATCGGCGTGCAGTTCGCTCGAATTTTGCGCCAAATAGGTGCCGAGCGCCTTATTTAAGTCGCCAGTAAACAAAACCTTGTGCGGCCCAACCTGGAGGCGCGCGATAACGCTCGTGTCGTTGATGTCGGTCACGCCCACGGGCGAATCGATGCCGTTGTAGGCCACTAACGCCTTTAAACTGACTCCACCCTCTTCAAATAAAAGTTGCCCGGCTTTCACGTCGCGAATGACCACCCCCTTGGCCACCGCCAGAGTGCGAACTAGAAGTAAGTCGTCGTAGTCGCAGCCCCAGGGTTTTTCCCGGTCACATACGGCCCGATCGGGCAGGTTCATGTAGAGGGTTTTGATACGGTAATTAGACTGCAGCATCGACCACAGTCCGCCGTAGTGATCTTTATGCGGGTGCGAAATCAGTACGGCGTCAATGTCGCCCACCCGGTGCTTTTTTAGCGGGGCTAGCACCGAACCATCACTAAAACCAACGTCGATGAGCAACGCCCTACCGTCTTTCGTCTTTAGCAGGTGGGCGTCAGCTTGCTGTGGAGTTTCATTCACCGCCAACATCGTCCACGTAAGCAACGGCGCTTCGGCGTTAGGCCTTTTACAGGCCGTTAGCGCCACCAACAAGGCCAGTGCGAAGGCAGGGGTTAACAGACGATCCATGAGCCGAGACTCTAATTTGCCAACTGCGTAACGACTAGTTCATATATTGGGTTGGCCCCAAGCGCGGTTAGGCTTGGTCGGGCGTCCTTAAGGAGTGACTACTACTATGTGTGGAATTATCGGCTACGTGGGTTTTCAAGAACCCAAAGGCATTCTTTTGGACGGTTTGAAGCGGCTTGAGTACCGCGGGTATGATTCGGCCGGGGTCGCCATCTGGAACCACGGCGCCATTGAGGTGCACCGCTGCGAAGGGCGCATTCAAGGCCTTGAAGACAAGCTGACCAACAACCGGTTCGAAGGCTTGGTGGGCATGGGTCACACTCGCTGGGCCACCCACGGCGCGCCGACCGAAGCCAACGCTCACCCCCATCAAGTGGGCAACATCACCCTTGTGCACAACGGCATCATCGAAAACTACCTTGAGCTCAAAGAAGGCCTGATGGCCGAGGGGCGGGTTTTCAAAAGCGAAACCGACACTGAGATTGTGGCCCATCTGTTCGACTCTGAAGTCGCTAAGGGACACACCTTGGCCGAATCTCTGTTGATCGTGTTGCCCAAACTTCGTGGCTCCTACGCGTTTGTGATCATGAACAAGAATGAGCCGGACGTGCTGGTTGGCGTACGCAATGGCGCCCCGCTGTTGGTTGGCGTGGGCAAGGGCGAAAACTTTGTGGCGTCGGATGTGCAAGCGGTGCTCCACCGCACCAATCAGATCATCTACTTAAACGATCACGAGTTTGCGATTTGCCGAAAAGAGGGCGTGGCGATTCACGGCGAAAAAGGCGATGCCCGAAAGCCAAACATTAAAGCCATTCACTGGACTCCGGATCAGCTCGAAAAATCGGGTTACCGCCATTACATGCTCAAAGAGATTCACGAGCAGTCTTCGGCAATCACCAACACCATTGACCCCCATATTCGCCACGGTGAAGGGCTTATCGATATCAAAGGGCTCGATATTTCAAAAGACGCGCTCAAAAAAGTGAAGCGGCTGGCCATTGTGGCCTGCGGCACCGCGCGACACGCCGGACTGGTGGCAAAGTATCTGATTGAGCGCATCGCCAAGATTCCGGTCGATGTCGATTTTGGTTCCGAGTTCCGCTACCGCAACCCCATCTTGGACAAAGAGACGCTGCTTATCGCGGTATCTCAGTCGGGGGAGACCGCCGATACGTTGGCCGGCCTGCGGGAGGGCAGTCAGCGTGGAGTGCGTACCCTTTCGATCTGTAATGTGCGCGAAAGCACGCTCACCCGCGAATCCGATTCGGTGCTCTACACCAACGCCGGACCAGAAATTGGTGTAGCGTCTACCAAAGCGTTTACTACCCAAATCGCCGCACTCTATTTGCTTGCCGTTCAGCTGGGCACGTTAAATGGGTCGCTAACGCAAGAGGAATCGAAAGAGCTGACCAATGATCTGGTGCGCTTACCCCTGTGGATCGATAAAGCGTTGCAGCTAGATCAGACCATTGAAAAAATTGCGCTTGATTTGGCCAGCTCGTCCTTCTTCTTTTACTTGGGCCGCGACATCAATTACCCGATCGCGCTCGAAGGCGCCCTTAAGTTGAAAGAGATCAGCTACGCGCACGCCGAAGGGTATCCGGCGGGAGAGTTAAAGCACGGCCCCATCGCGCTGATCGACCGCAAGACGGCAATTATTGTGCTCGCGCCCAAGGACCAACCTTATGCCTTCGACCGCACTAAAGCGTGGTCGTCGACCTCTGACACCATTTACGAAAAACTGATGAGCAATCTTCAGGAAGTGAAGAGCCGCGGCGGTAAGATCTTTTCGGTAGGCAGCGAACGAGACACGCGGTTGAAAGCGCAGTCGGATCATTACGTGGCCATTCCCGACGCCCCGTGGAGCATTAATCCCATTTTGCTGAGCATTCCGATGCAAATGCTGGCGTATTACACCGCTCTGCACGCCGGAACCGACGTCGATAAACCGCGTAACTTGGCAAAGTCAGTTACGGTGGAATAAACGAACCCATTCCATCACGGTGGAGTGATCCTAACCCGTAAATCACTTCTTACTCGCCACGCACAACGGCAGCGCGGCGAGCGCCATCAGCGGATTGTAATAGGTAGGACGCGCCCCGTAGAGCGGCGACGCCGAATCGATAAACAGTTTCTTCTCGTCGTTCCATTCAAGCTGCAGGCGCCGGAGTAACGTTCGTGCGAGGGCTTTATCGTTGCTGTCCATTACCGCCTGCGCCGCCAAAAACAGCGTGCCGTAATAGAAGTACGGTGCGAACTGACGTTTGGTTTTGGTGTGGTGATCTTTACCATCGTCTTTGCGCGAGTGGACCGGTCCCCCCGGCTCTTCAAAATACTTTTTTAAGCAGAGGGCCAGCGACGCTTGGTATTTATCCCTTAAGTCCGGAGTCCCCTTTTTAGCTAACGCCGCCCAAATCACCACTGATCGGTAAACGTCAGAACTATTCTCGTCGGAACCTATGTGTGAACGGTCGTAAGGAAAATTACACTTGCCCAACCGCCCCGCCGCTTGAACTTCTACCTGTTTGATGAGTTCTGCGGAGGGGGTAGCATCGGCGCTGAGGTAAAGGCCCAGGGCATAGTTGCCAAAGAGGCTGCCGCCTGGCCCATTTCCCGAACTAAATTTTTCGGTGTAACGGGCGTACCCTGAATTCACCTTCTCTACCCATCCAGTTGGGGCCACTTTATCGCTTGGGCCGCTATTCATATAGATTTGCGCCATCGCCAGGCCATGCACCAATGAATTGCTGAGCACCCCCGGAAGCGAAGAGGCCGTTTC
>JAYSWN010000118.1:0-10269 GCA_043718025.1 Pseudomonadota bacterium | reverse complement strand
CCTCAAGAACGGCTCTGCCGGGTACAACGAGATCCTTCGGCTGCGCCTCAGGACACGTTCCGGTCGGGAAGAAATTTAGGACCGCCCTTCGGGCGGATGTTTTCATTTCCCGACAGGAACTAGTTAGGGGCTCTTTTTCTACTAATTCATTAACTCAGCGACGGTGATGAGCTGAAAGAACGCGGGGTTTCGGCCTTTTCCGCTGGTTACTTTTTCCATTTTGAATGAAAGTTCAATAACCGCGGCGTCGAAATCTGCAATCAAAGTTTCAAAGGGACGGTCGCCCATTTTGCAGGCCAGAATCGCCGCCAATCGTGCCGCTTGAGGAGAGTTGCGAATGTCGTTACCCACCAGTCGGGCCTCATTTAAAACCAATGAGCGGCGAAGATTATTCTCGGTACCGAAAGACAAATTTTGAATGAACTGGTCCAGAAAATCAGCTTTTTGCTCGGCGGTATTGTTGAATAAACAATTCACCATCTTAGCGATGCCTGCCGAATGACCGACGGCCCGTGGATACCCCAACTGCGTTACCATACGTTCATGGATCACAACAAACTCGTCCGCATTGGAAACCAAGTGGGAAACCGGTATTGCAGTTTCAACCGCGGCAACCGCGGGAACGGCGGCAACGGCGGGAAGCGGGTAGCCCTTCTGAGTTACGGTCGCGGCCGCAGCGGGAACGGGTAAAACGGCCGGAGTTTCTACGGTCAAACCAGGCTTAGGCGGAGGGGGCACCGGTAATTTTACGCTTGCCTTGCCTTCTTGGGCCCGCAGAGCTTCGGCGTTGAAGAGGCAAAGACCAAGGATCATGAAATTTAGCAAAGAGCGCATGTTTTTTACTTCCCTATACGCCCAACCCGTTTACTTACGACAGGAACGAGGTATAGCGAAAACCCGCAAGCCAAACAATGGAAAAATGCCCCTATCACCGCTTCTCTCTATCTTCAACTACAACGAGTTAGCGTGCCAAAAAACGGCACTTTAAGGCTCCCAAATTTCCATAAACCCATCAATTTCCGCATCAATATCCTCAACGGAAGCAAAAAATTTTGGGCCAAAATAATCCGACAGAACTTCGCGCAAACCTGGACGGGCAATCATTTTGCGATCAGTAAATAATTGGGCGGCCAAAAGGGGGTCAGGCACGTTGAGCTGCATATCGGCATCAAGATGGATGCCGGGCACCAGAGCGTAAATGGTGTGCTCCAAGGCTATCGTGTGCATTTGCGACCACAAAATATCTACGGCCTGCGCATTGTCACCGAGGGTAACGTCATTCACTTGAGTGGAATCAGCTTCACTGAGGTCGAGTAAAAAAAAGCCCGTGCGTATAGCCTGGGTGAGTAGGATCAGACGTCGAACCACTTTGCTCGTGGCAAAGCCCCGACGCAATGAAAGCGAGGTGAGCGCAATTTTGCTTTCCGAATCCGTAACTTCTCTTCGTGCCTGCCAAAAGCTCTCCGTTGACTCCAGATCGAATTTAACGAACCCCTTAGCCAGGTAAATCGACCTCATTATCGAAGCAACTTTTTTGGGAAAATGGTGGGCAACCTCTTCAAAAAGGCCATCTAATTTATCGGCAGCGGCATCTACCGACCGTTCTAAAACCAATTTGGGTATCAAGTGTTCTGGCGCTCGAACGCCCGCCATCACCAAAATCTGTGAGCAGCCGGCCACGCCCTCGGCCAACTCATAATCCAAAAACGTAGTGGGCAGTTTTAGCTTCGCCGTTTGCAGTGTGCGAATGACTTTCTTAACCACTTCATCGGCTTTGCCAAAAGCCGGTAAACATCCAGCAATATGAATAAAAACTAAGAAACACCACCATCTCATCAAACCGCACCTCCCGTGAGCCTGACCTAGCTAACCCAAACGGCGATTGCGCTCAACTGCAATGAGTTGCTCAATTGAAAAAGGGGGATTTTGGGGTTGAGAAATTAATGTACGGCGTTCAGCGAAACCTTTTCGCATTTGAAAACAGGATACTCATTCTGGCAGGAACAATCGGCTGATTTATCTTCGGTGCAGGTGACGTGGATCTTTCCTTTAAGGCAACTGGAATTGCATTCGTTCGATCGCTCAATGACGGTGGAATTTTTTGGCAACGCGCTGGCCGCCGAAGCCATCCTAATTTGCTCGCCACCAAAAACGGATGCCCTCACCGGAGTGATTTGTAGCGTAAAAAGTAGAATGAATAGGCCGACGTTTCGCATTGGTAATAAGTGAGTAAGTTGTTAAGTATCTTCAATATATGTGAAGAGTGTGGAAGAACTGTTGGCCGTCCGCCGCCAAGCCTAAACTCAATAGATTTCAATGCTTTAACCCATAAATTGGTAGTGATTTGAACTCACGCCGAATGTGCTGTCTTCTTCACAGTGTGCAGCCTGACGGTAAGCTCCAGAGGGGCCAAACCAACTTAAACCCCTATGCCCAACCAACGGCCGTGGCAGAGGAGAGTTTAACCACCATATTGCCCGCCCCAGACGCGGGGGCTAATCTCACCAATTATGTGGCACAACCTAACCAGCCTTTCGCTTTCCCCCCTGAATCTCATTATTCGAGGAACAGTCGTCTTTTTGAGTGTGATCATTTTGCTCAGAATCAGCGGCAAAAGGCAGATGGCACAGATGTCGGCCACAGAATTCGTGGCGATTTTGCTCATCAGTAACGCAGTACAGAACTCAATGAATGGCGGTGACAACTCTCTGCTTGGCGGCCTCATCCTAGCTGCCGCCTTGATCTTTTTGAGTTGGCTCATTTCAATGTTCACCTTTCGTAGCCGCCGGGCCCGACTCATTTTTGAAGGCACGCCGACGCTGCTGGTTCATCGCGGAAAAATCGTCGAAAAACACATGAAAGAAGAACGAATTACCCACAACGAATTAAAGGTTCTACTGCGCAAACAAGGCATTCACCACTTTGCCGATATCCAAACGGCGGTGCTCGAGCCCGACGGAACCCTTAGCGTAAGCCACGTTGCTGACGGCAAAGATGAAATGAGCACCCACGAATAATTTCGCGAAGCAGAGCGCCCCCCTCCGCCGTCACAAAAATATGCGATCGTTTTGTGCACATTAATTAATGCGGCACAATACAGCACATTGCCCCTACCCCCTCCCCCTAGTTACATCCGTTCGATTCATAAAATTGAGGTGGCAGTGATTGATTTTTCCGGGCGTGTTGTTGTCGTTGGTTACGGGGCGGTTGCCCAGTGCATGCTGCCGTTACTCCTAAAGCACTTAAAAATGCCTTTGAAAAATCTCACCGTCGTGGATTTTGAAGATCGCGCTAGTGCCCTGGCCCCTTACACCGCCCAAGGGCTTAAATTTATTAAAATGCGCGTTGAAAAAAACAACCTCACTTCGCAACTGGCCACGCTGGTAAGCGAGGGCGATGTTTTGGTCGACTTGGCGTGGAACATCGACTGCTGCGAGCTTCTGCAGTGGTGTCATGATCACGGTGTGAATTACTTAAACACGTCGGTTGAAGTGTGGGACCCCTACGAAAATGCCGATAAGCTAACGCCCCAAGAGCGCACGCTTTACCACCGCCACATGAAGGTGCGTAAAATGATTGCAGGCTGGAGCCAGCCCGGCCCTACTGCGGTGCTTGAGCACGGAGCCAACCCGGGACTGATTTCGCATTGGACCAAATTCGGGCTCATTGAAATTGCCCAAAAATTACTTAGCGATGGCAAAGCCAACGGTGAACGCAAAGAAAAAATTCAGCAGCACTTAAGCGACCGTTCGTTCAATCACTTGGCCCACGAACTTGGCGTTAAGGTCATTCACTGCAGTGAGCGCGATACGCAAATTACCGCGCAGCCGAAAGCCGTAGATGAATTCGTAAACACCTGGAGCGTAGAGGGCTTCCGCGAAGAGGGCACCACGACCGCCGAAATGGGCTGGGGCACGCACGAAAAAACGCTGCCCGCGTTGGCGTATGAGCACGCGGATGGGCCAAAGAACCAAATTTGCTTGGCTCGCATGGGCATGAATACTTGGGTGCGATCGTGGGTTCCGAATTATGAAATTCAAGGGATGGTAGTGCGTCACGGTGAGGCATTTACCATTTCGGACAAGCTCACGGTTTGGGATGGCGATAAGGCAATTTACCGCCCCACCGTTCACTACGCTTATTGCCCGACTGACTCGGCAATTGCTTCGTTGAACGAACTGCGGGGCTATCATTACGAGCTGCAGCCCAAGATTCGCATTCTTAACGACGAGATTACCGAAGGCGCCGACATTCTCGGCGCACTCATCATGGGCCACGACTATCAGGCGTGGTGGGTGGGAAGTGTTCTCACCATTGAAGAGTCGCGTCGTTTAGTGCCGCACCAGAACGCCACCACCCTGCAAGTGGCCATCTCTGTGGTGGCCGCCACTCTATGGATGATTGAAAACCCAAGTCGCGGAGTTGTGGTGCCCGACAGTTTGCCGCACGACTATATTTTAAAGATTGCCAATCCGTACCTTGGAGAATCGATCTCAACTCAGGTTGATTGGAATCCGCTCAAGCAACATAAAAATTACTTTGGCCGTTTTGCGGAACAAAACATTGATCCTACTGATCCATGGCAGTTCAAAAACTTTTTAGTCCAAGAATAAACACCACCGCACCGAGACAAAAAAACTAGTGAAAATAAAACTTGCTCTGATCCCCGTAGTCATCGCGTTTTTGATTTTGGCCCGGCAGTTAATGCCCGAATCAAAAACGCATACCCTCAACATTGTGTCGTGGAGCCAGTACCTGCCCAAGCCCTTCTTGGAGAAGTTTACGGCCGAAACGGGCATCGCGGTGCAGGTTCACCTGATTTCGAGCAACGAAGAGCTGTTTGCCAAACTCAAGGCGGGAGCTACCGGTTACGATCTAATGCAGCCCTCTGACTACATGGTCGAGCGACTGGCAAAGGTTGGCCTTCTTTCACCGATCGACAAATCAAAGTTGAAACACCTAGGGCAACTCACTGACGCCCTAATTGCCGTGCCCTACGATCCCGGTTTGGTGTACTCGCTCCCCTTTTTAGAAGGTTCTACCGGCCTTATTGTAAACACCAAGCGTATCGCCTTGCCTCCCGACGGACTTAGCTGGAGCGCCCTCTTTGAGTCAAAAGACATGCGCAACACCTACCTGATGGACGACATGCGCGAAGTCTTTGCAGCCGCCTTAATGTGGAAAGGGAGAAACCCAAACAATTTGGATGAAGAGGCGGTAGAAACCGCCCGCAAGGTTTTATTTGCGGCCCGCGACCACGTAGTTTCGTTTAACTCAGAACCGGTGGGTTTGGTGCAACGCGACGACATCACCATTGCGCACGCATTTTCTTATCAGGGTGCCGAGGCCACGCGGCTGCGGCCTCATTTAAAATATGTTTTGCCAAAGGAAGGGGCAATAAAGTGGGTCGACACGATGGTGGTGGCGGCCACCTCAAAGCGCAAAGACGAGGCTCACATTTTTATGAACTATTTGATGGATTCAGCGCACGCTACTGAATTGCAGACGCTAAATGGCTTTTCTAACCCTTATTCACTGCCTTCGAGCAGAAAGCGCGAACCGGCCGCCACCCAAGGCCCAGCAGATGAGCGCCTATTCTTTCTGCGTCACATTCAAGACGTTTCATTACAACGTATCAGTCGCGCCTGGACTGAGTTGAAGGCGGGATGAAGGATAACTTTCGGGCTTAGGCCGCGAAACTCTCGACCCGTTTCAATCTGAAGTTTAGGAAATGCACGGGAATTACGAAGGCAGCAATCGAATAATGCACCACTAGGTCAGCAATTTTTTCGAGCCTCGACGGACCCCGAAGCCCTTTTTTCGCAAGCCATTCATTGTAAGGAATGAAATGCGAAGGCTCATCTTTTTTTATCACCTTAAAAATCTCGCGCAGACGGTCGTCGCGATCAATCGAACGCCAGTTAAGCATGGTGTCCACCTGGTTAATACCGCGGTACTCCGTAGTAACGATGGCCCGACAGAGCTTAGCAAAATTGTGTTCGTCCAAAACTACATTGTCTTTACGCCCAAGCAGCACGCTGGTTAGGGCATCAAAATAGCCAATTGATTTGCCTACGGCGAAAGGCATACGCCCATTGGCGATGAAATAGCCTTTAAACATGCCGTAGTGTTTCTTTTCATCCGCACAATGCTTTTTAACTGCCTCTACAAATTCACGATCCATATTCGGATTGGCCTCAAGCTGAGGAATGAGTGATTCTTCCATCTGCATGTAGCCACGCCATTCGTTGTAGAGATAAACGGAAAGAACCAAGTCGAGGAACCGTTGGATTACGCTGTTCATATGGCCAAAGAGTAAATGACTGGGCCCCTCATCGCAAGCCTCAGGGAATTCAAAAATGAAATTTTTTGAGGGGTGGCCCACTCACCTGAATCATGGTTTTATCTGCGCGATGGGCCTAAAGCAGAAACTTTCAAAATGGCAACTACGGCTTGGCGAATACATAGGGCGTCCAGGCTACGTTGTGCTCATGGCGGGGGTTGCGGCGCTGAACGCCTTTCTTGCGTTTATTCCGGTCGAAGTTTTTATTATTTTAAGAGTGCTAATTCGGCCTAAGAGCTGGTGGCGCATGGCGTTACTCGCGGCCGTTTGCTCAAGCCTGGCCACTTATGTTTTAGCGCGGCTAGTCGAAACTCAGCCCCAATGGGCAAACTGGTTGGCCAGCTACATGGGGCCAGTGCGTTGGCACGAAGCAAGCCAATTTATTAATGAACACGGTACGTTTGGCCTTTTTTTAGGGGCCGTTACCCTGCTGCCCCTGCCGCCGGCGGTGGTGATATGCGTCATGGCTAAAGTGCCCAACTCTCAGATTGCACTTTCGATCGGGGCGGGAAATCTAATTAAATACTGTTTTATTGCCCGGTTGGCGGCCTTTTCACCGCACCGGTTTGGGCAAAAAGAGGCGAAAGCCGTATGTTAAGATCTAACTCATGATCTTATCCGCCTCCTTCGCTTTTTTATTGAGTTCATTGCCTTTTTTACCAGCAAGCCGAGCCCATGCCACCGAAGCCGCCCACCCGGTCACTACCCCCTCGAGTGGCAACGCCGATTATCCGTTCGATGAAAAGCTTGAGGGGCCAAATAGCCTCTACGCCGAACCACTCATTCAGCTCAGCAAAGCTTGGCCGAAAGGGCGCAGCTTCTGCCACTACGAAACCGAGCCTTTGCAAATCCAAATGATTAAAATCCCGACGCCCGAACGTCGTTACTACATCGGCTTTAAAAAATGTATGGGCATCAAAGCCCCGTTTAGCGCGGTGGCCGCCGTCATTGACGACTTCGCCCATTACCAAGAGCTTTTTCCCGGTGACAAGACGGTAGAGATTGTTGCCAAAGACCGAAATAAAACGACCTTGGCTTGGGAGAGAAAAATTCCCGTCTTCTTCGTGCCAAACGTAAAGTACCAGATGAATCACCTTGCCGTGCAGCCAGGGCCCGGCATCAAGATGTACCGATCGCAGCTTAAACAAGGCGACCGCCTGCGATTTAGTGACGCCTTGGTCGTAATCGAATCTAAAGGGCCAAATCTCACCTATTACTCCGATTATGAATTCTACGAGGCCAACTACGGACTGGGGCTATTCGGAATCAATGCGGTGGGTAGCGAAGACGTTTGGAAAGAGAGTCTACAGGGAAGTTACCTCTCGCTTTTGGCATTAAGGTTTAAGGCAGAAAATTCAGATTGGGATTACGATCGCATTGGCAAAGCCAGTGAAACGGCCTTTAAAGGAATTAATCTTGAGAAAATCGCCTCGGGCAAATTTATAGAATAGATTGGTCCCCATTTAGGACGGGCAAAAAACCATCATGAAAAACATAAGTAAAAAATTTCTCCGCTTTCTATCGCGTCTGGTTCTCCGGCAGGCGGGTTGGGTTTCAGTAGTGGGAACGTTAGTCGCGGTTGCCGGTGCCTATTACACGGTGCTGCTGTACATGAATCTTCGCACCAACATTGAAGAGCTTTTGCCCACCACCGCCCGCAGCGTAGTCGACCTAGGGCGACTCGGAAAAAGACTCAAGTCGGTTGAAAATCTGGTGGTGCTCACTTTCTCCGCCGATCCAAACGCAAGCAAACGGTTTGTTATCGATCTGGCCACGGAGCTCGATAAATTGCCCAAAAACCTGGTGGCCGGGGTGGAATACCGCATCGATGCCGAAATGGAGTTTTTTCGTAAGCGGCGCGCGCTTTTTTTAGAATTTGATGATCTAGTAAAACTCAAAAACTACGTTAAAGAAAAGGTCGCCTACGAAAAAGACCAGGCGGGGCTTGGTCTCGGTTTGGCGGAAGAGCCAACCTTTGATTTTGCGGCTTTCAAGCGCAAGTACTCCGACCAGGCCTCTTTTGTTGATCGCTTCCCCGACGGCTTTTATGCTTCGAAAGACCAAACCAAACGCGTGGTCATCGTCAACTTACCCGGACGGGCCGCCGATATCGAAGCGGCCTTAACGCTCAAGCGCACCGTAGAAAAGACCATCGCCACGTTGAATCCCAAATCGTACGCCGCCGATTTAGAAGTACGCTACACCGGCAACACGCAAAATCTTATCGATGAGCATGGCGCCCTGATTGCCGATCTGCAATTCACCACCATTGTGGTGATACTCTTGGTCATTGCGTCGCTGTGGATTTATTACCGCACTTTCTGGGCTACTTTCGCCCTGACCCTAAGTGTTTTGATGGGAACCATCTGGACCATGGGGGCCGCCTATTTTTTAACCGGCTACTTAAATGCCAATTCTGCCTTTTTGGCGAGCATCGTTATCGGCAACGGAATCAATTTCGGCATTATTTATCTCGCCCGCTATCTAGAAGAACGCCGCAAAGGGCGCGGCCATTCGCGGGCCACGGTGATATCCGTCGCTGCCACATCAAAGCCAACCGCCGTCGCCGCCTTAGCTGCGGGACTATCTTACGGCTCGCTCATGCTGACCGACTTCCGGGGCTTTAACCAGTTTGGGGTGATCGGTCTGGCCGGCATGGTTCTGTGCTGGATAAGCGCCTTCACCATCTTGCCGGGCTTTCTCTCCGTGCTCGATAAATGGCGAGGGCTTCTAAAAGAAGGGGACGTTGCGCCCAAGCCGCTAATTGCCGGACCGCTGGCCACCTTTATTGAGCGCAAAGCTCGTGGCATTGCCATGGTCTCGCTTTGCCTAACTTTGGCGGCGATTCTTACCTTTTTTCTTCACAACCGCCAGATTATGGAGCTCGACATGAATCAGCTCCGCGATAAGGGAAGCATGAAGTCGGGGTCGGGTTTTTACTACCACTACATCGCCGACATCTTCGGAAAAAATTTGTCGCCCACCGTACTGCTGGCCAATTCGCGAGAAGACGCCCGACGTATCGCCACCACCCTTCGCGCCAAGAAAGAAAAAGAAGGGGAAAAAAGCCAAATTGCTTGGGTGCAAACGTTGGATGATTTAGTGCCGCCGGACCAGGCCAAAAAAATTGTGGAGATCAAAGAATTCAGAAAAATCTTGACCCCGTCAGTCGTCAAAATGATACCCGCAGAATACCGAGGGATCGCTGAACAAATTGTGGCGGGTGAAGGGGCAACCCCTTTTGTAGAGTCTGAACTAAGCACCATGATCTTAGACAAATTTACCGAAACCGACGGTTCGCGAGGCCGCTTGGTTCTCGTCGATAAACCGGTGGTGCTGGCCGGCCAAGAAGAAAATGCGCTGGTAACCATGAGCTTTGTTCGCGACTTAAGGGAAGCCGTGGATCTGGTAAATCCGGAAACGGCGATCGCCGGTCAGCTGCCGATCACCGCCGACATGATTACGGCGATCTACCACGACGGGCCCAAGGCAACCCTTTTTGCCGGGCTGGCGGTGCTATTGCTGGTGACCGTTTTATTTCAAAATCTGAAAATGATCGCGCTGGTCTCTTTCACGGTTTGGATTGGTGTGGTGTGGTTGGCCGCGCTTATTTTTGGTTTTGATCTAAAAATTAATTTCCTAAATTTTATCGCCTTGCCCATCACTTTTGGAATTGGGGTCGATTACGGCGTAAATATTTTTCAACGCTACCGCCAAGACGGCAAAGACAGCATGTTAGATACCATCCGCTACACCGGCGGGGCGGTTGGTCTTTGCAGCCTTACCACGATGATTGGCTACGCATCGCTTGTGTTAGCGGGCAATCGGGCCTTCGTAAGTTTTGGGGTGCTGGCGGTGCTCGGTGAAATCTGCTGCGCGGCCGTCGCCATTATCTATTTGCCGGCGTTTCTACTCTCGCGCAAGTC
>JAYSWN010000117.1:0-10384 GCA_043718025.1 Pseudomonadota bacterium | reverse complement strand
CCTCAAGAACGGCTCTGCCGGGTACAACGAGATCCTTCGGCTGCGCCTCAGGACACGTTCCGGTCGGGAAGAAATTTAGGACCGCCCTTCGGGCGGATATTTTCATTTCCCGACAGGAACTATTTAAGAACCTCAACCTCTGAACTTTTTGCTTTTTTCGCGGCAGCATCCCGTAGAATTCTCACTACCTCTTTTAAATCCTTGCGAGCCGCGGCCAAGTGCCAATAACCGGAACCAAGAAAAGGAACTTTCTCCTTTTTCGCGATGGCATCTCGTTCGGAGTCGTCGATATCGGTGGAAGCCAGCAATAGGTCCACGGCGATGTCCAGGGGCGTTTCCCCGCGATTATTTTTTAAATTCAGGTCCGCTCCGGCTTTGATGAGCATTGGAACGATTTCTTTTATGTCAGAGGCTTCCGGCGCAGAACGAAGCCAGGTGTGCAGAGCTGTATTTCCTAAAGAGTCGACCGCGTTCACGTTAATGCCACGATCAATTAGTAATTGAATGATCCTTAAATCAACCCTTGAACAGAACACAACCTCCCACTTACCGATGCGGTGAAGTAGATTTCCCTGCGGGTTCCACGGGAACGTGTCCTTTGAATTCACGTTGGCCCCGTCCTCAAGCAGCTTGCTTAGTCTCGTCAACGTTTTATCGTCGCAGCGACCTAAATTATCGAAAAGTTCTGGATTGTCGCTACGCGCTGGCGTTATCACCTTTTCATTTACGAACGCCCGACTGCCACCATTTGGGCTAGCGTGCTTTGGCGCGGTAGTGTCAGGTGGGGATGCACTGACTACCCCGCTGCTCAACAATAGAAAACTCAATACAAATACCCGGTAAGTCATCTTCCACACTCCGAACCGCCGTATCTGCAAATGCCACGCCAGCTGACCGATAGGGTCCGCAGAGTTTAAAGGGGAAAGCCCATGTCGAAACGGCACACACCGAGGGTCGTTGTTAGGCGATGCTGGGTTTGAAGCCAACGACCAAATTATTTAGGATCATAACCCTAACGGCTGCGGGTCGTGGTTGCTATCGCGTTGCTCGTGGGGGTTGGGAGGCGCTTCCACCCGGGCGTGATTCGGGCGGGCAGTGCAAGACCGGGCGTTGGCGGTGTTTCAAGTCGCGACGTCACCCGCTTTGCTTTTTTGTCTTTGGCGCGACAACCTCACTTCGGGGCTGGTGCTATTTAGGAGGGCTCAACAATCGAACTAAATCAAAAGCGTTCCACCCGTTTTCGGATTTTTTTTTAAATTTTTCTTCCCGGAAAAGAGAGAAAAAAAAATCAGAGCCATTTCAACGGCGGAAAATTTCCGTAGGAAACAACCCACCCGAATCGAAGCCTCGCGCAAAAAAGAACCTCGGGCGATGACTATAAGACAAGTAAGGGGAACCAAGTGAAAGTGGTCGTCGCACAATAAGTTGCGCCTCCACGGTACAGCACAACTCGGCAGCACCAGGATGAAAAGCTAAAGTCTTCCCTTAAGTGAAACGCCAAGGCAAAACCCCACTCTCCCCACACTTTGCCCACTCCAAGATTCTATTTGACGCAATTTTTTGCGAAATCGAGTCTCGAATTTCCCACTGCGAGAGACGGGCTCAACCTGGCTGAGAATCTGGCGTTTCTTTGTCACCGTCACCACCGCGCGCAGCATGGCGCCAATCACTCGCCGTCATAAAGAATCCCCATGAATTCCTTCGCCGGCCCAAATACGTCACACCGTCCAGCAATGAGACAGTGCAATCGCCGCTAGCTAAGTGACGGCTGAACCCAAAGTTAAGCTGGCGTCATTCTTGTAATACTGCCCGGCGAGAGGGCCCGTATGGCCCTATCTAAGCGCGGAGCTATCAGTGCTTTTTCGAGTGATTCTAACCATTCTCTTTTTGCCAGCGTTGATGAGCTGCGGTCGTGGCGTCAGTGACGGGCCCGGCGCGCGCGGTGAATTCGAAGTTTATTTTCAAAAATTTGAAGCTCACTCGGCTGAAATGGGGCGCTCGACTTTTGGTGACGAAAACATTTCGATCACCTTTGCCAAACTAAACGAAAACGAAGCAGGACGCTGCGAATGGCACTTTATCAACGGGCGCCGCATTCTGATCGACCCCGACAAGTGGGCCACCATGGACGACAGCAGCCGCGAGCCCTTGATTCACCATGAACTTGGCCATTGCCTTCTACGCCGCGAACACGAACCGACCGAAGCCAGAATTCCCGACACCCGCACCGCCACCGAAAACCCGCGGCGTGAAACCGAGTTTGTAGGGCCCAAGAGCATCATGAACCCAACTTCGCTTCCCGGCGTGGTCTACAACCGCAATCGCGACTACTACCTTAAAGAACTTTTTGGCCGGCTTCCCTAACCCCTAAATCAGTGCCATCATGCGACCTTTTTAGGGACACGCATGCGCAAAGTTTTTACCTGGAACGTAAACTCCGTTAAAGCCCGCCTCGAAAGGCTCATTGCCTTTTTGGCGCGCGAAAATCCTGACTACCTCTGCCTGCAAGAGTTGAAAGGGCTCGACGAGATTTTTCCGTGGGAGGCAGTTAAAAGTGCCGGCTACCACGCCGAAGTGTTCGGTCAAAAAACCTTCAATGGAGTGGCCATCCTAAGCCGCGAAGCACCGCTTGAGGTGGTAAAAAGTTTTTGCGATGGCGATGAAGACGTGCAGTCGCGCGTGATTGGCGCGCGCTTTGAACTGGGCTGGATTTTTTCGCTGTACGTGCCTAACGGACAGTCGGTGGGTTCCGACAAGTACGCCTACAAGTTGAAATGGCTGACGCGTTTAAATCACTTTTTGCAAAAGGGGGGCTACGCAAATCAACCCACCCTGCTCTGCGGCGACTACAACATCGCCCCCGAAGATCGTGACGTGCACGACCCTAAGGCGTGGGAGGGGCAAGTGCTCTGTTCCGACGCCGAACGCCTGGCCCTTAAGCAGATTTACGCTCTGGGCTTTACCGATCTGTATCGCAAATTTGACGAAGAGGCGGGCAAGTTTACCTGGTGGGACTACCGCAACTTAGGCTTTCCCAAAAATAAAGGCATGCGCATCGACTACCTGCTGGGAAGCAAAGCGATCGCCGATCGCTGCGTGGCTTCTGGCATTTGTCGTGACGAGCGAAAAGGGGCCCTGCCCTCCGATCACGCGCCGGTGTGGTCGCAATTTAAACTGAGTTGATCCCTTAGCCAAACGGGCCTTGCCCACTCATGGGCCAGAGACTAGCGTTTATCCATTAAAAAGGAGGTGACTCATGTCCCCAAAATTTGGTTTTCTTTTGACCGCACTCTTTTTGCTACTGGGCCGCGCCCAAGCAAATGAACCGCTGGAAACCGTGAAGCACGTTGATTTGGCGAAGTACTTGGGGGTCTGGTACGAAATCGCCAGCTTCCCCGCGCCGTTTCAAAAAGATTGCGCCGCAGCCAAGGCCACCTACACCCTGCGTGACGATGGCGACATCAACGTTTTGAATGAGTGCCGCGATAAAACCCTAGAGGGGAAACCGAGAACGGCCAACGGCAAAGCTTGGGTGGTGGATACCGAAACCAACGCCAAATTGAAGGTGCGTTTTTTTTGGCCGTTTTCGGGTAACTACTGGGTGATTGATTTGGGGGCAGATTATGAATTTGCCGTGGTCAGCGAACCTAAGCGCCGTTACCTTTGGATCTTAAGCCGCAAGCGGCAGATGCCCGAAGAAGCTTACCAGGGAATTTTAAACCGGCTAAAAGAGCGCGGGTTTGATCTGGCGCCCTTAAATAAAACGCTACAGCCCATTGAGCCGTAATTTAAACCGCACCGCGAAGCCACTCTAAATACGCCGGATTGCCCTTAGCCATTTCCCAACTCAAGACGCAGGGCGTGGAGTAGCTGTGCATGGCTTTGGTCAGGGCAATGATCTGATCTACTTTTTCTGACGGCGCTTTGATGAGCAGCACCCATTCGCTGGCCGATTCTATTTTGCCCTCCCACCAGTACATCGATTGCATGCCGCCCCACACGTTGATGCAGGCGGCGAGTTTTTTTTCGAGGGTGGCCCGTCCGATTTTTAAGGCCTCGTCTTTGGTGGGGGCCGTGACGTAAATGAGTGAGATTGGGTTCATGGGAGCAACTTCCAACCGCGCTTTTCTAGTGCGGCAAGGGCGGCGGCGGCGGCGGCGGCGTTGGCGTTTTGACCGATCATCGTCTTCAAGCACTTCATGATTTGTGACTTAGCGCGATCGGCGATTAATTTATTGTTTGTCTCAGAATTTGGAGGCCCGATATTCGCTGCTTTTTGCTCATCAATATGTTTCCCTAGCACTTCAATCATTTCGTTGTTCAACGCGCTGTTTCCCGGCAAAGACTCAGCTAAGGGATTTGGAATCAGCCCTTTCGCAAGTTCCTCCGTCGCCCCCTTCGCCCATTTAAATAGATTCGAACTCTCGTCACTACACAAGCCAAGCGGCTCGGGCTTATCAACTATCTTTTGACCAGCCTGATCGGTCGGCGCTTTTGTTCCCGCCCCAACGATGGGTGCGGTAGTCGTTGCGCCTCCCCCTGGAGGTACTGGCCGTTCACTAATTGGCGCCGCCACGTCGCCAGGGTTGCCATTGCCCGTCGTCGCGGGCAATCCGCCACCCGGTAGCGTTCCGCCCTGCACTACGGTGGGGTTCACCACACTGCCGTCGGGATTGAACAACGGCGCAGGAAAATTGCCATTGTCCTGATTCGGAGCCAGCGCCGCCGGACCACCGACGGCCGGGGCCGCCACTTCATTGCCCTGTTTTCCATCACCGTGCGTCCCCTTGCCCTCGCCCGGATTACCGCGAGTTTGCCCTGGGGCCTTGGGATTACACTTGGGACACGCCGGTGCCCCACCGGGTCCAGCCCCTCCGCCACCACCACCAGGTTTAGGCGGCTTACTGGCGAGACAGCCCGACAATAGGGCCACGACTAAAATCAAAACCGCAGGCGAAATTTGGCGATCTAAAGAGTTCAAGTAGCCCCCAACTAAAAAAACGATAGTCCCCTTATTATGGCCACTTTTGGTGCAAGGTGCATTCCCGTTGTTTAGGTGGGGGCCCCCCGCCCAAATTGTGCTTTTTGAAGCCACCGCCGACCGCTAGTCTCCCTTGTCTTAAGTTTTGACACGCCATATAACCTTGTTTCAAGGGTGGGAGGGGTTATGGGGTTGTTGTCGCGTCTGCTTTTTGCGTTCTTTCTCTATTTTTCAAATATTGGGTTGGCAGAGTGGTTACCCACCTGGGGCGGCGAGCTCACATTTACCTCGGCCGTTCATAAACAACGAATGAAGACAGCGCCACTCACCCACGGGCCCACCGGCGTCGTGCCGTGGAGTCAACAAAACCAAGACGCCCTCGAAGCTTTCTACAACCACATGAAACAACTGGCGCGCTCCCGCCCCGACATTAGCCAAGTGAAACTTAAGGAGGCCGAAGACAAGTGGGGTAACGACGTCGTGCGCGTCACCTACCACGACGGTTGGCATTTTGATGTCACCATGGATCCGTGGTGCCTCGAGGTGATTGTTCCCCCGTTTACCCTTATCGAGCTGCGCAAAAACAAAACCCGCATTCAGCGAGATATTTTTGATCAAATGGCCCAAGTGCAGCTATTTCCCGAACGGCGCATCGGCGCCGGCCACCTGCACATGGGAATGGAGAGCGGCTTTAAAAACGACGTGCGGCTCTTTAGAAACTGGCTGGTCGACCACGCCAATCACCGCGAACTGGCGGCCGGCGCACTAGAGAGAGATCACGAAAATGCTCTGCCCCTGTATCTGCTAAGCGCAAACCAGCGCGCCCGGTTTAAAGCACTAATCACTAAAGTGGATGCGGGAGAAATTACCAGCGTGCGCCAACTGGCCACGCGCTTTGCCGCCGACGTTTTATTCGAAGGGCTACCGGCCACCGGAAAACGGATCATGAAGTATAAGTACCTACAAATAAATATTCTGCGCATGGCCAAACTCGATACGTGGGACACCCTAGAGCCCAATTTGCGGTGGGCCGATTATGAGGCGTGGATTCTTTACGACGAAGTTAAAAAAGAGGCCCGCACCGCCGAAACCCGCCACCTGCGCACGCAGATGAATGCTGACCATCTGGTTGACGACGTAGAACTCTTGGAGGGGCGGATGCATTATCTCGATCGCCTCGAAGAAAACCTTCAGCTCTCCAACGAGTTCATGGCCGGTAAAACCCCAACGGCCAAAGAAAGCGCCTTGCAGTTTTTCACTTACGTGGTGCAGTCAGGAAAAGATCCGAAAGATTTTTTAGGGCACCTCGCTACCGAGGGCGACAACGTTCATGGCTGGAGAGAGTGGCAGCGGGAGTATCAGAAGCTATTAAAAAAATGCCCCGCCCACTTAGCGGCGATGATGCCGTAGGTGGCGGGGCGAAATAGTTAGGATTGAGCCTCGGCCTTAGTTAGGATTGAGCCTCGGCCTATTGAGAGTCAGACTGGCCCATCAGATCTGCCACCACGAGATGAACCTTATCCCAAGTGTCTTTGCTGAATTGAACCACCGTATCCAAGATCTGATTTGGACTTTGCGACATTTGCCCAAGCTGACGTTTTGGCTCGGCTTTGTGGCGGCCTAATCCGCTTATCGAGGCGTGCGCCTTACCGGCGGGAGCGGCCGCAGTGGATTGCTTTGTCGCTAACAAATTGCGTTGCTTATCGTGCGATTTTACTACGACCGGCGGCGGCGCTTGATCCACGCCCCGAATTTGATCTTCAATCTCTTTGAGCCACGGGCCAGTCGACTTTAAGAGGTAACCCACCTCTTGCGTCATCTCGCTCGCGAATTTCTGGGCCTTGTAAATCACGGCATCGGCACCGGCCACTTCCGTGGCTTGGGGCTCCGCCTTAAATTTAGGGCGATAAACTTGCTTAGTAGTTTTTGTACTTTTTGTAGTTTGGTGGGGGGCTATTTTTACCGCTTTCCCGTATTTTGGCGAGTAAGCGTATGAGCCCTGTTTTGATTTCGGTGCAGCGAATGCCAACGTCGTGAAGAAGATAGACCAACCAAACACAATCCATTTCGATTGCGTCATGTGTTCTATGAGTATACCGAATCATGGACGCAATGTGTCACTTATTTCACGATGTCGAATCACCGCGCCGACCACAATTGGCGCCAAGAAAATGGCCCCTAAGATAGGGATTAGATTGAAGAAAAACGCCACCGCCCCTAACCCCATGACGGTCGATAAATTACTGTTTATCCAAGCCTTTTTCTGGGGCCGGCGATAGCCCCGAAATGAGAGAGAAAATTCAAAAAGCGCGAAGCCGGCGAAGTAAGAATTCACAATTAAGCTTAAGAATGGGGCCACCACATTTCCCGCCCCGGGAACCAGATGCGCAGTCAGACATAAAAGGTTAGCGGCAAACATTTCGAGTGAAATTAGCAGGCCGTCTTTCATCCCCAGCCAAAAAGGCAGCGGAGAAAAACCGGAAGCTGGCACTCCCAATACTTTTTCTACCTGCTGCGCCAACGGTTCGAAGAGCGGCAGCACGATCACCGATGCGGCCACCCACGATAACGCCATCGAGAGTAAGATGGCGCTGGCGTAGATTCCAAATTTTACCGCCCACCACATGATCTTGGCCCAGCCGTGAACCGGCATGCGAGTTGACACCCACGCCACCGCTTCGTCGGCGGCGTAAAAACCCAGCCACAAAAAGGCCACCGTTAAAATCATCTGCACGCTCACCGGTAAGATGGCGTACGCCCAGAGCTTGGGGCGAAGGGTTAAAAACTTTTGTCCGGAAAAGATGGCCGTCAATCCGCTTACAAATTTAGTGAGCATAGTGCGGTTAGGGTAAATCAATTCTAGAGTGGTGTCAGCGCACGAAAGCCAGCCAGATCGAGCTAAATAAGTGAATTCTCTTTCTCAAGTTTGACGTTGGCGCGCTCTTGCCCGAGGGTGGCAGCATGAATTCGCTTTCTTCCCGCGATCGAATCAAGGCCACTTGGCTGCTAAAGGCATTCTCACTAAAGTACGTGCCGCTTATTTTGCTGTGTCGGCCCCGAGTGCTGGCGGTGAGCGCCGAGCTTACCGAAATCGTGATCCCCCTGACCTACCTCACCCGCAATCACCTGGGATCAATGTACTTCGGCGCATTGGCCATTGGAGCCGATGTATCAGTAGGAATTTATCCCGCCCACGCCTTTCGAAAAGCTAAGAATCAGGGCAGAAAAGTCAGCTTCGCCTTTAAAACGATGCAAATGAACTTTCTCAAGCGGCCCGAAGGCGATGTTCACTTTCGGGTGGCGGGGGGAGCTGAGTTAGCCCAATTCATTGAGACCGTGCTCACCAGCGGCGAACGGCATCACATTCCGATAAAGGGGGTGGCACTGGTCCCCCAAAAATTTGGTGAAGATCCCGTCGCCACTTTCGAGCTTGTGCTTTCGGCTAAGTCATTTCCACTGACCTGAATTCAGTGAGTCGCCCCAAAAAGCATGCTGCTAAAGGCTTTTCAGCCTAGCATTCAAGCTGAATACAGATCTCCTAAAGAAATCAATTACCTACTAACCCCCGGCACAATTGCTTCATAATCTTTTCGTAAACTAGAGAGGATCGCAAAATTGGAACTTGTAGGACGTGTGTTGGCCATCTTGATCTTCAATTCACTCCAGACCACTCACGCAATTTCAAAAGAACGATGACGTACCTATAGTGGTAGGAGAACGTATGCTGATAACGCGTAAAATCTTGGTCTTGTGCGCGGGAATGGGCTTAATGCTCGCTAGCCCCGCGCTGGCCGCAGATGAGAAGGCAGAGCCGAAAGGTTCCGAGTCTTCTCGAGTTCTGGACAGCGACGCCAAACGCCACATCACCTGCCAGGTGGAATGTGAAAAAGAGGGCGAAGACCCCTATGCGTGCGAAGAGTTCTGTGTGCAGATGGCGAATTTAAGCTGCGCGCCGATAGCCACGGTGGCCAAGAAGTAAAAGCAAGCCACTTCGGGCCCTGGCTTAATTCGTATCGAAGGCCGTTACCTTTCCCGCGGAAAGTCCCAACCCCTTTTTCCCCAGCAAAAATGCCTGAAGATCAGGCCCGACCAACTCCACCGATTTCGCCGTTACCAACCCACTCTTGATCCAAGATTCCATCGACGCTTCGGCTTTGAACAGCAGCTCGCGTGATTTTGATGAGTTTAAGAGAAACCGTGGTGCAATCTGATACTGCGCCGACAAAAAGGCCAAGTAGGCCTTCAGTAAATCAAGCGCGTGATCTTCGACGTCGGCCGATTCATCATCGTAGCTCTCAGGCAGCGCGGGCAGTCCCGTGGCGTCTTTACACTGGGCAATGGCGTCGAGAATGCGATCGCCCTGCCGATCGACCTCTTTGGGTGAAATTCCGCGAAAAGTTTTTAGTTCGGTCATCGATCGCGGTTTGGCGCGGGCAAGCGACACCAGCACCTCATTACCCGCCACCCAACCTCGGGGTAAGTTAGCCTGCCGGGCCCGCTCTTCACGCCAGCGCATCAACAGCACCAACGCATTAAACGTAGCCGAATCAATCTGTCCCCCGCGCGCAATTTTAACTGCCATCTCATCGGCGGTGACTTCAAACACTTTGGGATCAACGCGACTCTCGGCCACGGCCCATTCCCAGCGGTTTTTCTTCTCAAGCCGCCGCTTCAACTCTTCGGTGAGATCAAGCAGGAAAATCACGTCTTGCTCAGCGTACTGCAATAACTCAGTGGATAGCGGCCGTTGCAGCCACTTCACCCGTGATCGCCCTTTTCGCAAATTCACGCCGCTCACGGTGCGCAGCAACTTTTGCAGGCCAATGTTGTCGCCGTACCCCAACAAGGCCGCGGCCACGGCCGTATCCAGCACCGGCTCGGTGGTAAAGCCGTAACTCGAATAAAAACACTCTTGGTCGGCAAACGCCGCGTGCAAAATCTTTAAACTCTCGGGGGCCTTGAGCACGCCGAATAAGGGGGCAAGCTCATCCCCTTCGAAGGCCAGCGGGTCGACCAACCAAACGCCTTCCCGCGTCGCCAGCTGAATCAGCGCGATTTGCGGATAAAAGGTAGTCTCTCTTACAAACTCGGTATCCAGCCCAATCACCGGAGCGCCCTTCAGCGCCGCCACCATTTCAAGGAGTGTTTCTTGGTTATCTACCCAACCGCCGCCTATGCCATCTTTCGCCATGGCGTGATTGTTGCCTTTTTTAGCTAAGGAGCCAACCCTTTCTTAAAGGGCCCTCTAAGCTTTTGACTGCGCGGCCCGTCCCCAACATAATTCGAGCTATGTTTCGCACCCGCTTCGTTACCGCTGCCTCACTCTTTGATGGGCATGACGCTTCAATCAACATCATGCGGCGTCTGCTGCAATCGGGCGGCGCCGAAGTCATTCACCTAGGG
>JAYSWN010000116.1:0-4159 GCA_043718025.1 Pseudomonadota bacterium | reverse complement strand
GAGTGAGAATCCACCTATGGGGTACCGACTTTAGGCGAAGCACGCCGGACATGCGTCTTAAACTGACGCTCAACCGGGATCGTCTGCGCGAAGAGATGGCCAATTTACTTAAGCTTGGCTTCGCCGATCTGGTTTACGTGGCCACTTGCAACCGCATTGAGTTCTATACCACCGCACCCGACGTCTATACTGACCTTCGGCCACTGTGGGTTAAGATGCTTACCACGCTGGGCCTCACTGAAGACGATTACTACCGAGGGTTTCATCTAGAAGGCAAAGGGGCTTTCCGCCACCTACTGAGAGTGGCCAGCTCTTTAGAATCACTCGTGGTCGGCGAGCCGCAAATTTTGGGTCAGCTGAAAGAAGCCGTACGTTTTGTAAAAGCCGAAAACTTACCTTTAGATGGCCATTTGGAGCGTGCTTTCCGCATGGCTTTTGAAACCGCCAAGTTAGTTCGCACTGAAACCAAGATTGGTGAAAAATCTACTTCCGTAGCGTCACTTGGTTTATCGCAATTAAAAGCAATGGAATCTGAATTTCCCTTAGGCCGGGCCGTGGTCGTGGGCCGTAGCCCCATGAGCCAACTGGTGGTTCAGTGGCTAAAGAAAAATCGTCCCCAAACGCCAATTTTGTGGGTCAACCGCACCGTAGCTGCTTTGGCCGATTTAGAAGACGCCAAAGGAATCGAAACCATGGCGCTTGCTGATTTTTTGAAAGCCCCGGTGGAGTTCACGCACTTATTCACCGCGACCGCAAGCCGCGAACCGGTTTTTACCGCCAAGTTTTTCGAGAAGCTGACTGGCCTGCGCCGCCTGGTTTTTGACTTCGCCGAGCCGGTAGACGTTGAAATATCGGCCGCCTCTCAAACAAAAGCGCTGGTGCTTTCGATTAAAGACTTTGAAGCCGAAGCCAAGAAGAACACCGAGCACCGCAGCGCCGCAATTCACGGCGCCGAGAAAATTATCGAACGAGCCATGCGCGAATACCTAAGGGCTCAGAAAGAGGCTCCATTACTCAAGGAGTTTAGCTCCGCGGTAACCGTGCTTGAAGAAAATCTGGTTTGCATGCTTCAAGAGATTTCGGTTGAAGTGCCCGAGCCCTTTCAAGACAAAATTAAGAAGTGGTCGGAAAGGCTCGTGCGTAAAAACTTGCATCTGTCGCGAGAACACTTAAAAGAGGTCATTCACAAACAGACAGACCCCACCGGCCGATCGATTCAGCCAAAAGTGGGGTAGGATCCCCCCATGAAGTTGCGCATAGGCACCCGAAAAAGCGATCTCGCCCAGACTCAATCCAAGACGGTGCTTAAGCAGCTTGCCGATAAAGGCATTCAAGGCGAACTGGTGCTTATCGATAGCTCGGGCGATAAAGATCGCAAGACTCCGCTTTACGAAACCGATGGCAGTCAGCCCGGTGTTTTTACCAAAGAGCTCGAAGATGCGCTGATCGATGGCCGCATCGATTTGGCCGTGCACTCGCTCAAAGACCTGCCCACCGAAGTGCGGACGGAGCTGATGGTGGCGGCGGTCAGCGTACGCGAAGATGCTGGGGATACTCTGCTGATCCATACCGAACACTCGGCGCCAAGTCTGCCTTTGGGAATTGCCTTGGGCTCGCGGATTGGAACCAGCTCGCTTCGTCGCGAAGCCCAGCTTTTAGCGGTGCGACCCGATTTGCGGGTGCAGCCGCTACGGGGCAACGTTCCGACCAGACTAAAAAAAGTGGAAAAGTTTGAAATCTCGGCCACGGTGTTGGCCAATGCCGGACTCAATCGGCTTAAGCTCGACCTCTCTCACGTGATTGCGGTTTCACTCTCGGCCGAGCTTTTTGTCGGGGCGCCGGGACAGGGCGCTTTGGGTCTTGAGACCCGCACCGACGTGCCGCCCAAATTGAGAAAAGCACTTTCTGAATTAAATGATGCGAAAGCGTCCGCCGAAACCGGCCTAGAGCGCAAACTACTCCGTGAACTTGAAGGTGGCTGCACCCTACCCTTTGGCGCGCGAGCAAAATGGCTCGGCAATGATCTGTTCGAATTGCGCGCCTTCTTGGGAATAGTCGAACCTAACGGCGACCAAGCGGCGGTTCGTAAATGGCTGGCGTTCGAGCGTTTTCACGGTGAAGGTGCCGAGGCGGGACTCATCAAAGAAGCTTTGGCATATTTTCGCGGGCGGATGAAATGAAGCCGTTGCGCATTCTCGTAACCGGCGAACGAAACCACGGCGTGCTTCCCCGCAACGTCGGGAGCCAAGCTGTGGAGTGGACGGAGCTTCCCGTTTTAAACTTCACCCGAATTCCCGTGGCCGCCGAAACGCTGAAACGCCTTTCGGACACCCCCACCGATTGGATCTTTTTTACGAGCCCGCGCGCCGTCCGATTCTGGATGGAAACGTGGCTAGAAAGCGGCGTTGATTTCCCCACCGAAACTCACGTGGGCTGCATTGGACAAGCTACCGCCGAAGCCGCGGCGCAAGATGGCTTTCCCGCCGACTTTTGCCCCGAAGAGGCCGGCAGCGAGAGTTTTTTGCAAGAATTCGAGCTGGTCATCGCCGCCCAAGCGCGCAAGCCCTCGGTCGTCATTCCCCTGGCCCAAGGGGGTCGTCTTCTGATCGCGCAACGCTTAAGCGAACTGGGTTGTCATGTAGAGGTGATCACTCTCTACAGGTCTGAAGCAAAAACCGACTTGCTCCACAATTTTTCGCAAACTGAACTTGAGAAGATGGATGGCGTGCTTTTTACCAGCCCTTCTTCGGTCGAAGCCTTTTTGTCGCACTTTCAAATTCCGGAGAAGGCAAAAGTTTTTGCCATCGGATCTTTTACCCAAGGCGCCTTGCTTAAATTGGGCTACCCCCAAGTAAAAATAATCCCGGCCAGCGATATTAACCGCATTAGCGAGGTATGGTAATGCAGCGTCCCCGACGGCTTCGAGCCAACAAAGTGATTCGCGATCTCGTGCACGAGATCTCTATTTCTCCGGCAAAACTCATTCAACCGTATTTTCTCAACGCGGCAAAGGGGGCAGAACCGATCTCGGGATTCACCGGGGTTTCGCGCTTTGGCGAAGAGCAACTGTTGCGCGAAATCGAACGCGACATGAAACATGGAGTGAAGTCGTTTCTCTTCTTTGGCAATGCCCTACACAGAGATGACAAAGCAAGTGAAGCCGCTAGCGACCAGAGCCTAATCGTAAAAGCCCTTAAAGCCGTTCGTGCCAAATTTGGCAAAGAGCCCGTGCTTTATACCGACGTCTGCCTCTGCCCCTACACTTCGCACGGCCATTGCGGGCTAGTGACTAACGGCGAGGTTGATAACGACAAGTCGCTAAATCCCTTGGCGCAGATGAGCGTTCGTCACGCCGAAGCCGGCGCCGATTTTGTGGCCCCTTCAGATATGATGGATGGCCGCATCGGGGTGATACGCCAACAGCTCGACCTCGCCGGACACGCCAAGACCGGTATTTTGGCTTACACCGCCAAATACGCCTCTAGCTATTACGGGCCCTTTCGCGAGGCTTTAAGCTCGAGTCCAACTGGGGAGGGTGGCTCCGATCGTGCTACTTACCAAATGGACTTTCGTAATCTAACCGATGCCGTACGCGAGCTTGATCTCGATCTTCAAGAAGGCGCCGACATGGTGATGGTAAAACCCGCCCTGGCCTACCTCGACATCATCGCTAAGTTTCGTGAGCTTTCTCCGGTCCCGGTTGTGGCCTACAGTGTGAGCGGTGAATACGAAATGGTGAAAGCACTGGCGAAGGCGGGTCTGGCCGACGAGGCAAAGCTTGCCACCGAAAACCTCACCGCAATTTTCAGAAGCGGCGCCCACGCCGTAATCACTTATTTTGCGTCGATTGGCGCCGAGAAGGGCTGGTTTAAATGACATCGCTAGAGTGGCAGAAAATTGCCGAAGAACGCATGCCGGGCGGAGTGAACTCTCCGGTTCGATCGTTTAAACACGTTGGCGGAAACCCCATTTTCTTTCAAAAAGGGGAAGGCGCCTACCTCACCGATGTGGAGGGCAAAAAGTACGTCGATTTCTGCTGCTCCTTTGGACCCCACATACTGGGTCATTCCCATCCCCGCGTCGTCACCGCCATTAAGAGCCAAGCCGAGCTCGCCACCAGCTTTGGCGCCTGCCATCCCAAAGAGGTTGAGCTCGCGGG
>JAYSWN010000115.1:0-28481 GCA_043718025.1 Pseudomonadota bacterium | reverse complement strand
TGGCACTTCCGCGGTCAAGGCAAACTTCATCGCAATCTCGGTACGGAATGCGGGCTCAGTCTTGAGCCGTAACATCATCTTTTCGGGCAAACTGAGTTTGCGATTTTCATCGGCGTTCATTGGCCGGCCCAGTTTACTGGTGAAAAACGCTTGGCGGACGGCTTCAAAATAGGCGCCCCTCACCTTAGGGTCTTCTTGATTGGGTTTGAACAGCACCGTGTTGCCGGACTGCCCATCGCGCAAAATGACGTGACGTTCGGGGGTAACGATAAGCGTCGTTTCAAAAGGGCTCGTCCACCCCCAACCAAATGCCCCGTTCCAACCATTAGTTTCATTGACCGCAGTGAGCGTGTTGTAAGTTCTCAGGAGTTCGAGCGGAACCACTTTACCGGCGATACTAAAATCTACGTAGATTAGCGTCGCGCTGCCGTTTAAGCGGTTTACGGAAAGCGCAAAGGACTGGCAGCTCAAAACGGCCAGAACCAATGCCGAAGCGCGTCGAAATATTTGGAGGGTCATCGTAAGATTATACCGGAAACACCGGGAATTAGACTCTGACTTGGACAATTTTCCAGATCATGAAACCGCCCGCGGCTTGCAACGACATCATGATGGTAAGAAGCACCCACCCGGGAAGAGTGGTGAACATCGGACCGATACGTTCGGGGTCAATGGCGTACAAGATTCCGCACAATACGAATGGCATAAATACGACGATGATCCCTTGAAAAACGCCCTGCGCGGTCATCGCCGAAATTTTAGATTCCACTTTAATGCGCTCGCGAATGGTGTAGGCGATTGTCTCAAAGGTCTCGGCTAAGTTACCGCCGGTCTCCTTCAATATATTTACGCTGGTGGTGAACATTTCAATGTCGTCGTGGGGCATACGTACCGAAAGGTTGCTCAAGGCTTCCTCGAGTGAGGTGCCGATCTTATTTTGCGAAAGCACCAGCGTAAACTCTTGGGAAAGCGGATTGCCGAGTTCATCAGTGCAGAGCTGCAAAGCCTGGGGCACGTTGAGGCCAGAGCGCATTGCGTTAGACATTAACGATAGGCCGTCGACCATCTGGTAAACAAATTTCTTAGTTCTCTGCTTATGCAAAATATTGATCATTCGCGAAGGCATGCGCCAAAAAAGCAGCACGAAGAAAATTCCAAACACGAAACCGGCGCCCACCGATGGCCATAAAAATAGAACGCCGCACAGAAAGAGACCGACCAGGTAACATGTAAAAAAGGTGAGCAGTCGCTGCGGTGAAATTTCGATAAACATTAAATCAAGTTTGGCGATCATCCAATCGCGCTCGGACAGCACTTTCGACCCTATCCAGCCGTACAGCTTATCGCCATTGATCAGTAAGCCGATCAAGATGACAGACCCCACCCAGCCGATCGCAATCAGCTTCCACATTGGCGAGGGAAATAAGGCTAAAATACCGTCCATTCCGTCAACCTCAAGATACCGAGAAGATGCCGCGAGGAATCTTGATTCCCTGCTGCTCCAGCTCGTCGATAAATTTGGGAATGAAACCGGTGGCAACGAACTTGCCCACCACCTTACGGTTTTTATCCATTCCCGTTTTTCTAAAACCAAAAATCTCCTGCATGGTCACCACTTCCCCCTGCATCCCCACGATCTCGGTAATACTAATCACCTTACGGCTACCATCCGACATACGAGTTTGCTGCACCACCAGGTTTACCGCCGAGGCAATCTGTTCGCGAATGGCTTTGGCCGGAAGATCCATACCGGCCATCATCACTAAAGTCTCCATGCGGGCAATGGCATCGCGGGGGGAGTTAGAGTGAACGGTGGTCATACTGCCGTCGTGGCCCGTATTCATGGCTTGCAACATGTCCAGCGCTTCACCGGCGCGGCACTCGCCAATAATAATTCGGTCGGGTCGCATTCGCAGCGTGTTTCTTACCAACTCACGAATCGAAACTTCGCCCTTTCCCTCGATATTGGCGGGACGAGTTTCCAAGCGGCCCCAGTGTTCTTGCGACAGTTGTAGCTCGGCGGAGTCTTCAACCGTCAAAATTCGCTCGCCCGGAGGAATAAACGACGCCAACACGTTCAGCAGCGTGGTTTTTCCCGAACCGGTGCCCCCCGAAATCACGATATTTAATCGGGCCTCGATGCAAGAGCGGAGAAAATCAGCCATCTCTTCGGTCATCGAGTTGTACTTAACCAAATCTTTGTACGAGAGGCGGTGCTTGGAAAACTTACGAATGGTAACCATTGGTCCCTGCAGGGCCAAGGGCGGGATGATCGCGTGAACCCGCGACCCATCGGGCAAACGAGCATCGACGTACGGCGTTTTTTCGTCGATGCGACGACCAAGGGGGGCCACGATACGCTCGATCACCGACAAAAGCTGGGCAGTTCCGGAAAAGGTGGCACCGGTTAACACCAACTTTCCACCGCGTTCGACGTAGATCTGGTCTTTGCGGTTCACCATGATCTCGTTGACGGTGTCGTCGAGCAGCAAATCTTGAATCGGGCCCAACTCTAGGGCTTCGTCGAGAATTTCTTTTACCAAACGCTGGATCTCTTCACGCGACCGAAACGGATGTTCTTCCTTATCTAACAGCTCAACCACCACCGTTTTCGTCTTCTCGCGCAGTACCGCTTTCTTCTTTGGATCGTTACCCGTTTCAGTGTCGACCTTTTTCAAATCCATGGTGTCAATCAATGCTTTATGAACCCGCTGCTTCAATGCCGACCAAGGGTCAGTTGGCTTTTCGTCCTTCATTTGACTGCGGTCGAAAATAACGTTGGCCGGCGAAGAATCTTTTTTTGCGGCCGCCGTAGCCACGGCCTGACGGTTTCCCGATAACCGGGATAAAGCGTCAGAAGGTTTTTTAAGCTGCGACATCTTTTCTAAGATTTGGTTCGAAGAGATAGTTCGCACTAAATTGAAGTAGGCTTGAGTGATCTCAGCGCGCGGGGCCGCGATAACAAAGGGCTGGGCCTTGGTCATCGAAGTGACCGTGGTCATCTCGTCTTCAGGAATCACGGCGAGAATCTGTTTCTTCAGATTGTTTTGCACCATTTGGGGCAAAATGCCCTTCTTCGGCGTAAAGCGGTTTAGCACCAGCTTTATCATGTCTGGCGGAAACAAAAGGTTTTGAATGCGTTCGATGACCCGACGAGTGTGGTGCAGCACCAAAATCTCAGGATTGGTGAGCACGTAGATCATGGTGGCCTGTTCAAAAACTTTCACCGCCGGTGCATCTATGTCTGATCCCAAATCAACCACAATCATGTGGTAAAAATTCATGACGTGGGTAAGAGCTTTGGCCACTTTTTCAGGTTCGAGACCACCCATAGATTCGGTATCGAGAACACTCGGCATGTAATGAATTCCAGACGGGTGTACCGCCACGTAAGACATCATCGCGTTGGCATCCAATCGGCCTTCGTGCGCACCTAGCTCTGCAATCGTCCGCTTTGGTTTGATGCCCAAGAGCATTCCCAAATCGCCGTAAGCCTTGGGGTCGAGGTCCAGAAGCAAGACTTTGGCCTTACTATCAACGGCGGTAGCAATGGCGTAGTTCACCGCGAACGTAGATTTACCTACGCCGCCCTTACCACCGACCACCGCTATGACGTGTGAATTGGCCATTTCTTTTTAACGCTCACCCGCATTTAAGCGGAATTTTCGGGTCATGTCTTCGGTTGCGGCACTCGCCGTCCGAATCACTTCTGGAGTCACGAAAATAATGTATTGGGTTTTATTTCTTATGAAACTCTTCGAACGCTGCAAATTGAACAGCGGCGTTGAACCGGCACCCTGAGCGCCGCCAGGTTGCTTATTGTAATTGCTGAGCGACTGATCCACGGCATTGCCGCCGAGCGCCGCAGACTCACCATTTTTAATAATGACCTGGGTCTGCATTATATTGCGAGTGATTGACGGCGGGGCACCGGCAACGGGCGCACCGGCCGGAGCCGACAACTCAATCTGCAATCCCAATTCAATGCTATCGCTTCCGGAAATCGTAGCCGCCCTTACCGCCGTACGATTTCTGATCGTGATCGGTAAGAAGGAGGAGTTGCCTTTGTCATCTACCGTCCGCGTGTAAATTTCTGTCGAGCTGTCAACGATGGCCAGATCGCCTTTGTCTTTCACGATAATCTGCTGCTGCTTAAGAATCCGCGCGTGACCGTGATCTCGGGCGGTGAATAGTTTTGGCAGGAGAGAACTCACCGTAGCGATAATGCTTGCGCTTAACTCGCCGGCATTGGTGTCGTACTTCACCTGGCTTTGGTCGGTAGCCAGTGGGCGCCATTCAAAGTTGAAGTTACGAGAGTAGTCGTTGGAAAGCTCTACGAAGTTCATGGTGATTTTGATGTCTTGGGCCGGAGGACTCGCCGTCGGCGGCCGCAAACGAAGCAAGTCAACAATCCCAGGAATACCGCCGCCGATGCCGCCCACCTGTTTAGGCTTCACTTCGCCGCCTTCACCTTTGGTGCGCTCGGCAAAGACTTCGGGCAAGTACGTTCGCGCAATTTCGATGGCCCGATCGGCTTCAAATGGACCGTCGGCCGTGCCTTCTAAGAAAATATTGTTGTTCACCACCCGGGCGGTAATTTCCGGAGATCCAATTTCGCGCTCAATGCGTTCGGCGAGAATGTTCATGGTCAACTTGCTAATGGTGCTCAAGTTACGAATTGGCACCTCACGCTTTTTCTGGTCGCGAGTGTCTTTCATCGCTTCAATCACGCGGAAGATCCGAATCATGTCTCGCGGCAAGAGAATCTCACCGTCGAGAATGATCGTTCCGGCCAAAGACTTGAACTTTAATCCTTCGATGTCGCCCAGAAGTTCTTCGAGCTGGCCAATGAGTTGACCAATGTCTTCTCGGGTTACGCGCACGAGGTAGGTGATGCGGGGCGCCCCGTTAGCGTCGAAGATGGTCATGTCCGTAGAACCTGAGTTCTTGGGAATGAGTAGCAGTTTTTTAATTTTGTCGGAGCCGTCCTGTATCCGCTGAAAGCTAATCACGCCACCGTCAGTTAGATACACCGGGCCAATTTCAAAATTGAATTCGAGAGTTTTTGAAATCCCCAACGGAATGGTGAGGCTTTTTTCACGCCCTTTGATGACCTTCACCGGCTCGGCTTTGTCTTTGTCTTCACCCTCTTCGTCGGCGGCGAAGCAAGGGTTCACGCCAGTTACCAAAAGGCAGATCACCGCGATAAAAAACCAAGTACGTTTTCCCGTTTTATGCCGCAACATTTTCAATTTCAGATCCACCATTTTTTTTACCTACTGTTGAGTCACGGGCGATCTTTCACCACCTAAGTAGTCGAAAAATTTAGCTCGTGGGACTGCGCGGGGTGGAGCTATTTTTTTACCTCGAACCATGTACGAGTCGGGGCCCATAATCTCGATTAGATTAGTGGTGCCATTGCGCGCCAATTGCCGGTCGTCGGCATGACGAAGCATCACGGTGATCGACTCGCCGTAAACTGAAAGCACATAAAAAATTGTTTGTGCCTGAACTGGGGTGACTTCTAAAGAGATGTTATTGAAGTTAGCGTCTTGCTTGGCGTGATTTAGCGACTCTTCGACTTCTCGGGGGTCACGAATAGTCTGCGTGGCAATGGCGTCTTGAATCATTCGCTGGTCCACCGCTTTGGGAGGTTCAGGCTGAATGGTTCGGCCACTCGCCAACACCAAAATATCCTGCATAAAGACTTTTACTTCGGAAATATTTGTGCCGCCGGCGCGGTACTCAAAGTGAGCCGCGAGATCAACTCGGTTGCCGGGCCGAATATTGAAACCCAAGCTACTTTTCACGTTGACCGGAATGCTAATGGCGCGCTTACCCGTGCCAATTTGCGTGTCTAAACCAGAATAGATATTGCGCGAGATAATTTTGTTATCTAGCACCTGCTCACCCTTGGCGATGGGCACGGCCGCCACCGCATCAATCACGTCTTTAGGATTGGCAATGTAGCCGGGCGGAATCATGTCGTAGGGCACGGTGACGGTTTCGATGTCGGTGGGGCGAATCGATTCAAACTGAAGCACATCGCGAGTGGCCACAATGATGGCTTGAGACTTGGCGGGCCCGTACAGATATTCTAGGCGAGCGGCGTCAGTCGAGATAGTTTGCCATACCAAGTACATGGCAAGTGACGACAACATCACTGAAAATATTAGCGCTCGGCTATCCATAGTTCTCTTTTTCTAACCTCTCAAATACATTTAATAGACATCGACCGGACTCCCCCCAACACTGTCGCGAAACCGCGGCGGTCGAGGTGGAGGCGCGGGCGGCGGTTTTCGCTTACTGACGCCGTAGTCGCTCTCCGGTCCTAGAACATCATCCAAAATCGTAGTCTCTAGCTTTTCCGTTCCCTGATCGGCGCTGTTTCGTAACGTAAAATAGATACGTGAGTCGCCCAAAGCGTGTGAAAGAAAAAGCATGCGCTCGGAGTCTTCAGGGGATAGCTGCAAGGTAAGATTTGAGTAGTTGTCATCGGGGCGCCCGGTGGCCAATGACTCCATGCTGGCGGTACTAAAATCTTTTCGTCGCCTGGATTCGAACTGCTCTTCGAAATAGTTCAGCACGTCGCGTGAAACGCGGGTGGGAACGGCGTTTTGTAAATTTTTACCCGTGGCCAGAACCAAAGCGTTCTGCACCAAGGTTTTGATTTCAAAAATAGTGGTGCCGTCTTGGTCGTAATTCACCGACGCCATGATATCCACGCGGTTACCCGGTCGAATCAAACGGCCCACCCCAGATTGCGGCGTGATCGGCACGGTAACGGCGCGCATCTTTTTTTCCACCTGGCGGTCGAGCACCGGACGCCCGTCTTGATGCACCAGCTTGGTAAAAGTTACTTGTTCACCGGCGTAGATTGGTACGTAGGTCGATTTACCGACAATGTCTTCGAAGCTTTCGGCGGTGTTGGGTTGACGAAATTTTTTAAAGATCATTTTGGTCGTGAGTTGACCACCGCGGATCACGCTGTACTCGCCAATATCACTGGCGGCGACAACCACCGAAACCTCTTCTCCGAACTCAGACGTCAACTCGTGGCGTCGCACTTTCGTGTACGCGGAAACGAGCAGCATCGAGATCAGAAAACAGATCAGCGCGATGATAATGGCGCGTTTGTTTTCCATACCCCTTTAGTTCCCCCTAAGCGGACGGTTTACTTACAATCAGGCTCGCGGCAAATCCCCACCACATTCGTAATTGGCCGGGGAGCAAACAAAATTCGACGCTTTGGCACCTCGCCTGAGCTGTCGATATACTGAATAGCCATAAATTTTTTGCCGTGGACGTAAGGATTAGCTGGGTCGGCGCCATCGACCACAAACTGGGCCCGGTTATTCAAACTTTTATAAAGGTGCATCGCCGCGTATTTTTGTCCAACGTGCGAGGTGTGCATCATGTAGTAGGCGTTGAAAGTATAAGAGATAAGCCAAATCAAAAACGGCAACGATAGCGCCAATTCGATCGTAGCCTGCCCGCGCGGTTTGCCTCGCAAAATGCCACAAGGCATAACGCGTCGAATCATTTTTTTAGTATTAGCAGCCATTGTCATCCATCTGTTCGGCAAAAGTGGGGATATTCGTTAACCCCCCTACTCCACTGAGTAGGTTAAAGAAGAAGCTGCCCCCTTCGGGATTGCAGACTTCATCAAATGACGGATCGCGTCCTAAATGCGTCTCACTCACTAACGAAACGCGACTGGGCGGTGTGTTACCCGGACCAAAAAGCGGGGGCAGGTAAAACAGGTCCATGTTGTAGCTGACCAGCATTCCGGCCGTCTGTTCGTTGTTGTCGTCAACGCGTCGAAATTCGACCTTAGGATTTCGCGCGATGCCTTGCACATTCGAAAAATACTTTTGAAAAACCGTATTCGCATTTTCACGCTGCGTGCGTTCGCTACTAAAACCGGACTTATAGGTTCGGGCCCCCATAAACGTGGCGTACTCTATGTACTCGCTGACCACGATCACGATTGAAATGCTAAGGAGCAGGAACAGAAAGAAAAATAGCACGACGATGATCATCATGAATTCGATGGCCGCCTGCCCTGAGTCAGTTCTGCGCAGGCCAAATGGCGGGCGCCTTGCCTTCACCTGTACCGGTTTGCGCAATGGCAAAGGCATGCGCTCCTTTACCCACTTCACAAGTTGTTCCAAAGTTGGCAACATCAGTGCAACCTCTTTGCGTGAGCGGCCGACGAAGGATGACCGGGTTCACCGGGGGCAGTGGTATCTCCCGGCAACAGCTCGCCATTCTGCACTACGTTGGCCAGCGTACTGCGAAACGTGGCCACGATAATATTCGTAAAATTCTTTACCGGGCCGGTGATGACAAAAACGGCCGACGTTGCCGCCAAAGCGATCAGCATCAAATATTCCACCGTGGTTTGACCGGCGTTATACTTTATTCGGCGCCATAATTTTTTGCCCTTTACCAAGGTGTAATACTCCCCAAAAATCGTCCGGCGACTCCGGTGTGGTTCATTTGCGCAATCTGCATCAGAATAAAAGCGCAAAGAAACGCTGGCGCGAAAGGCATGCGCAGCAGCTTGGGCGCGGCGGATTCGGTCTTGATGTTGCGCTGACGAAAAGATTTTTCCAAACGCACCACCAGTCCAACCACGGCGCCCACTAAAATAGAAAGCACCGCGAGGCGAATCAGCTCCGGCGTAGCCAACCAAGGCGAGGCGGCCATCAGCAACTTCACATCGCCGGCGGCCAAAACTTTTAATCTCCAGAGGGGGAAATAAAGCAGGAAGGAAATAAAGAAAGAGAAGAGGGCTTCGCGCCCTCCTCCCCAACCCGAAATATATAAACGCGCGCCAAATCCCGCCACGAGAAAACTGAAGGTGAGGGTGTTGTAGATCTTTCCCCTCATCAGATCAGTAACCGTAGCAATGCCGAAGAGTGCCCAAAGCACTCCCGCGAAGACGCCGCTCAAGGATCCGTCTTGGGGCATACGTACCTCTATTCAATGCGAAACGGACGAAGCCTAAAAAAACTAATGCAAAATAGGTAGGGGCGAATTATGGGGACTGACCAAAACCATTTCCTGTCTTCATTTCAGTCTGGATGTTGCCTTCCAAACCGTTTAATCCGTCGCGGAAGATATCGTTAAAATACTTCGCAATCTGGAGAGCAAAGACAGCTCCGAAAGCAATCATCAAGATGTACTCCACGGTTCCTTGACCGAGTGAGCGCTTCCTGCGACGGCTTAAGGTTTTTCCCATTCCCAATTCCTCAACCCTTAGGGTGCTAAGCTGGCGCTCATCAACTGCTTAACTTTGTCGTTCACGCCTTTAAAGACCTGTTCGACCACGCCGCCGATGTTCTTTTTCACGCCGGCACCAAGTACGCTGATAGCGACTACGACCACCGCGATAATGAGCAAATACTCAACCGTGGTTTGTCCTTCTTCTTCGTTAATAAATAAGCGAATCATGAGATGTCCTCCAAAGATGTTCGTATAAAAAGTGACATGACGTGCTGCTTTATAAAGTCTACCTACGACAGCGTTTTTAGTCAAAGTGCGTCATATCCTAACACCATGAAATCACTCATCTTAATGTGTATACTAATTCTACAAATTGAGTCTAAATCACTTAAAAATCGACAGCTTCGGCCGGGGGGTTGCGACAATTTTTGTCGAGGGTTAATACAGGCGGAATACGTCACCGGCAAAAGCTTGGATTTTCTTGGATTTTGACTGTCTGATTATGTTACACTCCGCGTCATCCTTTAGCAGTTCAAAGCACCAAAATTTATTTCGCCAAAGTTTTTGTCATTTTTCATTTGGGGGTTAGCGCGTGTCAGAAGTTCTGTGGCTACGTCGAATTCGCCTATTCATCGCAATCTTGGTTAGCTCGCTGGTGCTCGTACTAGGCTTCTACCTTTATAGGCCCCTAAAGAACGCTTCCACCGAATCAACGCGTAAATGTGAAGCGATTTTTGGCTTGGTAGAAACCCTGCCAAACCTTCCCCATTTTCAAAATCAAATCGCTTTGCGAGGACAAGATACCCCCGCGATTTGGGCCAGCCGAACGCTCGAAATCATGGACCCGTACCGGGTGCTATTTCTTCAACAAGACATAAACTTAACGGTGGCCCACGCGCAAAAAAACTGGTCGTCGTTCATCGACGGGCATGATTGCGGCTGGTTCAGTGCCCTGATTAAACCACTGTGGCAGCACGCTTTAGATCGATTGCGCAGCGAAATTGCGCGCGATTCGGGGCGGTATTCGTCGATAAAATTGGGGACGGCAAAAGACCTAATCGTGGCTCGCCCCATTCAATTCGCGCTTAGCGAAAAAGAGTGGAAACGGCGAGTGTTTGAAATTTCTTCGCTCATTCTCGGCGCCGCCGACGCAAAAGTGCTCAAAGTCTTTCAAGAAAATCGCCTGAAATATGTTGAGTTTACGATTGAAGAGATGGCGGTACCTACTTTCATTGAGCCTGAAACGCTACTGACTAAAGCCTACCTATCGGCAAAAGACCCCTTTTCGGCGTATTTCTCGCCCTCTGAATTCGCTGACTTCTCGCAGGAGCTGGCCGGAGAAACTACCGGCGTTGGCATTCAAGCGGTACGCACGCCCGAAGGGCTGTGGATTCAGAAAGTGCTACCCAAGACCCCGGCGGCAAAAGTTTTGAAGGCAGAAGACTTGCTGACCCATATCGATGGCCTGGCGTTATCGCACCTCACCGGAGCTATCTCGCGCCGTTTGCTTTCGGGACGCGAAGGCAGCGCCCTTACCCTGCGTTTTTGTCGAGTTAAAAAGTGTAAAACCGTTACGTTGCACCGGCAGCGCTTTTCGCCCGAAGAGTCAAAGATTGAATATGAACTGCGCAACACCGGAAATCAGGGAAGCCAAATTGCGGTGATTTCGATCCCCTCGTTTTACGGCCGAAGCCCAGAAAACCAAACCGAAAGCAGCAGCTCAGAAGATCTCGAATCCGTACTGCGCGAGCTTCTCGCCAAGCACGACTCTAAAAAAATTAAACTTGGCGGCGTTGTACTCGATCTACGCGGCAACCCCGGCGGCTACCTCGAAGAGTCCATTCAAATGGCATCTTTGTTCTTGGGTACCAAACCGGTGGTGGGTTTACGTGAAACTGAGCGCAATCGCGTGCATTGGGGAACCAAGCATGAAGCTCTTTACCACGGCCCTTTAGTGGCGTTGGTAGATCGCGGCAGCGCCAGCGCCGCCGAAGTGTTGGCCGGCTCGCTAAAGGATCACAAGCGGGCCGTTCTGATTGGTTCCGATCGCACTTACGGAAAAGGGACCGTGCAGAAATTAATTCCATTAACCGAAATTTCGATGAGCGGCGCGGCGGGTGAAGTCTTTCAGGGCGCCGCCATTAAACTGACCACCAGTGTTTTCTATTCGCCCAAGGGGCACACTCCGGCCAGCCGTGGCGTCAAGACCGACATCATTCTTAATTCGGCCCGCAACGATGGCGGCGTGGAAGCCGAATTTCAAAACCCGCCTCATTTCTCAGACACTAAATCTTTCTTTAAAGACGAAGAGGTGGCGACGGAGAATAGTGATTCGACCGGCACAATCTTGGATGCCCAGTTGCAAGCCCTGCGCAAAATCGTTTCTAAATCTCCCGCTATCGACGTAAAAAAAGAGCTGGAAGCGCAGCAAGTCGATGAAGCCGTGGTAATTGCCGATGAGTTAGCCTTGATCATGAAAGCCCCGCTAACCAGAGCGATAGCTCCCGCATTGCGCGGCGAAACGGCACCGCCGCTACGTAGCGCCGGCCGAAGCCACGCGTCGCCAATCAACGACTGATGCGGGATGACGGTGAGTCGACCGCTAAACCCAAAAGGTTTTTCCCAACGCGAAAAGCACGGACGAGATCAGCATGGTGACCGGAAGGGTGAGCACCCAGGCGGCGGCAATCTGCTTAACCATTGCCCCATTGAGACCGGATTGGTTCGCCCACATCGTGCCGGCCACCCCAGACGAAAGTACGTGAGTGGTTGATACCGGCAATCCAGAAAAACTGGCCAAGCCAATGGTTCCCATCGCAACTAATTCGGCGCAGGCCCCCTGGCTATAGGTGAGGTGGCTCTTTCCAATTTTTTCGCCGACGGTGACCACAATTCTCTGCCACCCAATCGTAGTTCCGAATCCAAGACTTATCGCGATGGCCAAAATCACCCACAGTGGCACGTACTCGATTAATGACTTCACACCAACTTGCGCACTACGCAGCTCTGCGCTCGAACGATAGCGGTCTTGAACTACGATTTTTTGTAGCCACGAGTCCACCTTTAGCAAGCTCACGCGCACGGCCCAACTGGTGCCGGCAGAGAGCTGACTTACTTTCGCTTTCCCCTCGAGCGCCGTTTCAACTGACCTTACTTGGTTTGAGATCATCGACCAGTCATAGGCTGAAACCGGGGCCGAGCCCAATGGGCCTAAGGTTGCGCTGATCGTAGCAAGAGATTGCTGCAAAACCGCAGTGGATGCCTCGCGGTTTAAGGCAAATTCACCGGGCATCATGCCGATTAAGATTAGCATCACCAAACCCATTCCCTTTTGGCCATCGTTTGACCCATGGGCAAAGCTGACCCCGGTGCACGTGGTTACCAAGATGCCGCGGATCCACCACGGTGGGGGCATGCCGGCCAGTGCGGGAGGCTGGTGAAGTCGCCGGTCAGGAATGAGGCGTTTACTAAACAGCAAAAGGGCGGCCGCCAGCACGTAGCCCAGTACCGGCGAAAGCAGCAGGGAGAGTCCAACTTCTGACAATTTGTGCAAATTAATGCCGCTCAGAATTGGTTTTCCCTGCAACAGAGCATTAGACAAACCAATTCCTAAGATTGAGCCGATAAGCGCATGCGAGCTGGAGGCGGGTAGGCCATAGTACCAAGTTCCCAGATTCCACAGAATGGCTGACGCCAGTAACGAGAGAATCATTAAGATTCCAGCGTGGCTCTGGGCCCCGACCAAAATTTCAACCGGCAAGAGATGAACAATGGCGTAGGCCACGCCAATGCCGCCGGCGAAAATACCGATCATATTCCATAGGGCCGACCAGACGACGGCTGGCGTAGGGCGAAGCGAACGCGTGTAAATGACGGTCGCCACGGCGTTGGCGGTGTCGTGAAACCCATTCACAAATTCAAACGTAAAGGCCAAGAGCAAGGCGCCTACGGTAATCATTAAATTGGGATAGGTTAACGTGCTTAGCGCCGAAATCAGCATGGAGCCTCTCCCCTCGATCGGCGCAATTGAGTGTGTGTGTTTTACCTTACCCCGTGCCGTCTTCGGATCGGATATAGCAGGGCATGGAAGGCACTGGAAAGAGCTATTTTGACGCAGCGAGCTAAAAGAGCGCTTTACTGCTTATCGCCGCTCGTGGGGGTTTTTTGCGGGACCGAAGCGGTTCCGGTTTGTGCAGTTAAGTTGAGGTCTTCGTGCTGAGTAGTTTGGTTGCGGCCGTTGGCTTTTGAGTAATAGAGCGCGTAGTCGGCACGATTCACCATCTCTTTACAAACGGCCGCGCCATCTATTTGCGCCGCCGCTTTGTCGGCCTCGGTCAAAGTGGCGGTTCCGCTGCTTACCGCAACCGGAATGCGTTTACCGTCGAAGACAAACTCAGTAGCGGCCACTTTATTTCTAAAGCGTTCGGCAAAAATCTTAGCCCCTTTTTGGTCGGCGTTGGCCAACAACACCATAAACTCTTCGCCACCGAAGCGGCCCACAACATCAGACTCACGGGCCACACTCTTTAAAATCGACGCCACTTGAGCCAGCACGAAGTCACCGGCGCTGTGACCGTAGGTGTCGTTAACTTTCTTAAAAAAATCGATGTCGGTCAGTGCGACAGAAAGATTAGACATGCCCCGCACCTGGCCCATCACACCCCGGAGCAGCGCCGTTTCGGTGTAAACCTTATTAAAAAGACGGGTAAGGCCATCGGTTGCCGACTCGCGTTTACGCTCATCGTACTTCTTTTGCAGTTCGCTTTCGGCCGAAACATTTCGAATGGTAAGAAAGGCGCCGATGAGCTCATCCTTTTCGTTATACAGGGGAACCCCGCTCAGAATGAGTTGCAACTCAGAAAAGGCTTTAGTCGACGCCGCCAATTCATCTAACCGTAGCGGTTTCAGCGACGTAAAGACCTGCTTGGTCGGACAATTCTCGGCACCAAACTCGGTTTTTAAAAGGTCGGCGAATAGGCCCACCTTTAAAATCTTCCGGAATGACTCACCCACGAGCTCGGTGAACGCGACATTAAAGTCGACCACCTTCGAAAAGGTATCAACCACCACGTACGAATCCAGGAACACTTCCAGGAACCGTCGGTGAGCCTGCGTCCACGCCTTAAGTTCGGCGTGAATCTTCTTTACGTCGGCCAGTTCAGGCTCAACGGAGGAAGGCAAAGTATTGATCGGGGTGCCCATCGAATTCCATTTCTCCTTTTTTGCAAGTTTCACATTTGAAAGTTTCGGGAATTGAAGCCGTGTCGGCCAGAGCGGCGGCCTGAATCAAAACCAACTTTTCTGTTTCGCAGGCATCGCACACGTAGGGTACGAACACCGAAAGAACTTGGGCGCCACCCAAGAAGCTGGGCACCATGTTCATCTGACGTACAACCAACGGCGGGCACTCTTCGTAAACTATCGCCACTTTACCCAGCTCTTTCAGAAAGTTTACCCAAGTGCGAATGCCCAGCGAGTTTACATTTTCCAAATTCTTAAAGTTAAAGATATACGGCCCACCCAATTTCTTTATCGCTTCGAACGAAGTGTCTTCATCGATAACTCCGGCCAAATGAATGACTTTCTTATCGCCACGCGGTTTCATTTCGAAATGAAACTTGTCTAGATGAATCTTTTTTTCTACTGCCGCCACAATCACCTCCCGGAATTCGGTCTGTATATAAAATTGAACGAGAAATACTCGGGGTCAAAATGCTTTTTATCCGAAATCCAGCACGAGAATTCGGTACTTACGCCTTTTTTCACGCTGATCTTTAAGTGCGTCACCGCCTCGAAAATCATATAGGTGCCCAAGCCGGCACCGCTTTCTTTGTCGTCAATCTGTTTATTTTGATCTCCGTAGCAACGAAAGAAGGCTCGGCTCACATCGTCAAAATTGAGTGTTCCCCCCTGGTCGGCTACTGAAAGGTAAACCCCCCGTGCATCTGAATAAAAACGTACGGTGAGCCACTCCTTCTCGCTTAGAAAGGCTGGCTTGGCGCGGTGGTACCTGGGGTTTCCTTTATCGTCACGGTAAGGATGATAAATCGCGTTGGTGATGAGCTCTTCGAGCACTCCCAAAACTTTTTCGCGCAGGTCACGATTGGAACCAGTTTTAAGCCCGGCTACCGCCTGACGAATAACGTCGTGGCGCTCTTTGCTTGAATGAATAATGACTTGTTTGGATTTGTTTTTTTCTTCCCACGGAAAATCTTTGTGGGCGCCGCCAGCTAAATTGAGTTGGGTAACCTCAACGAACATATCGCGAAGGCCCAATAGCGTGGAATGCACGTGACGACTACCGCGAATGATAAGATCTGCGGCGTTACGTTTGGAAAAAACCCCGCACGAAACTTCGTCGGTTTCAATTTTTGCTACATTCCTCTTCACGAACAAAACACCTCTAAGCAGCCCTTTTCTTTTCAGGGTCATTCTTCTTTTCGGCAGACTGATCAAATTCCTTGGCATCAAAATTTAACGCGTCGCGCACTGCCTCTTCCTGCGAAAAAACCGGAGTGGTGGGGGCCAAATCTTTGTCCTCTCCGCGCCACAACAATTCATGATCATTTCTTCCGCCGGCGGGGGGCGCCACTTCGGATAAATTTCTTTTCCATTGAATCAGCCAAAAAACGGCGTCGTCGGTAAGCGCCATGTCGCCCACGTGCCCTCTAAAGGCGGTGCTTAGACGCTCTTTTAATGAGTCTGCATTCTTCTCGCGCCCTTCTACCAAGATGCGCGACAGGTTCGATTCGCCCAAAATTTTTCCGTGCGCATCGGTAGCGTCGAGCAATCCCGAAGAACAGAACAATAGGCTATCGCCCACTTCCATTTCGAACTGGGCCTCTTGCAGGGTAGGACGTGATTTTAGCCCCAACCACGATCCTTCGAGCGATAGGTCTTCCACCTTGCCGCGAACCCGATGCAGTAGCAGTGGTCCACGTTGGTTGGCGGATGACACTCTCACCTCACCGGTGTCGAGATTTACAAAACAGAGGTAGGCGGCCAAACCGAAATTGCCGTTGCCCCGACTGAGCAAGACTTGATGAACCTTGGCCAATATTTCGGCGGGGTTTGGGGCCCCCTCTTCACTCTTCTGCGTGAGCGACATGACAGCCGCTCGGGCCGCGATAGCGGTTAACGAACCCGAGAAACCGGGTGAGGTAGAATGGCCAATAAAAAAACCGATCCAGGGGCCCCACCAAACCGTTTCGCCGAAAAAACCCGGCCGCTCGCGACAACGCTCCACAAACACTTCGGCGTCAACGGCAAGGGTGGTGACGGGCGAGAAGCCATAACTTGTAGTCTCCAGCATTTGGTCGGTCACCTTAACGTCTTGCTCTTTGGCAATCTGCACGGCTTCAGAAAGGTAATTGCGAAACTGGTCATAGACGCCATTAAGGCGTTTACCCAACTGTCCCAACTCGTCGGTGCCTTTTTCAAACTCTGGTTTGACCTTGGGGTTACCAAGCTTGTTGCAGTTTTCGATCATGCGGTTGATTCGGTACTTCAACCTAAGGCCCAGCCCCAAGAAGACGAGTAAAAAAAGCGACCCCACGGCGCCCAAAACTGCGACCAGCCTTTGGCTGGCCCTTACCCACGGCACCAAATAGGCCTCGACCGGAAATTGGGCCACCCCAACCACGCCGCCTAAGCCTAAGTTCGCCGACCGAACCCACATCGGCTCTTGATGAATCTTGACGCTGAATAAACCGGAAAGCGCCGACGGAGAGAGAATATCGGGCACGTTGTACTCCGCTAACGGCGAGGTGGCGTGCTTAGCGGTGATCTGAAGCGAAGGGTGAATCAGTACCCCCCCTTCCCCATTGAGCAAAAAGATTTCTGACCGTCCTTCGCGCAGCACCACCCGACGAATTCGATCTTGGAAAAGATCGACGACCACCCAGGTCGAATCGGCCTTCTCGCCGATTAGCGTACCGGGAATGGCGAGAGTCAAAATCAAAACATCTTGCGGCTGATTGATGTCAGTGCCGATTAAAGATCGATTTGCTAGCGATAGCGTTTCAAAACCCGGCTTTTGTACTTTAGGTTCCCATACTCTGAGTTTGGCCGGCAGATCGACGGGTAAGCTTCTTGACGCCAAAACCTTATCGTTGATCAAACGTAGATCAGTTTTCCAAGCATTGTCCTTCTTACGCAGCACGCTAACGGAAAAAAACTCATTCTGGGCGTCGGGGGGCAAAACCGCGAAGGGGTCGGTCGAGGCTTTATCGCGAGCCCTTAGTGGCAGCTCTTTCAGTAATAACGTCTGAACGGAGTCCACGCGATTTTTAAGCTCTAATTTAATTTCGCTCGTCAAAGAGTCGAGCGCCATTTCTGACATTTCATTTACGTGCAGCTTGGTAGTGTCATTTACCGAAAGCATGGCCACCACGCCAAAGGCGCACGCCAGCGACAACGCTGAAAACAGGTAAATGAAAATTAATTTCTGACGAAGAAACATCCAGATCCTCAGAATCTCTTCGGAATTTCTGACGAATTTGATTAATCTATTCGTTTCCCACTCCCTAACGGAGGTTAACCCCTTTGAAAGCCACCGGCCTACGATCCCTCGCGTTGAATTGGATGGTTTGGTTGCCAACAACGCTGCTCGTCATCCTGTTTCTGGTCTTAATCCCGCGGCATGAGCCGTGGTTTGACGAGGCCCAGGCCTGGCTACTGGCGAGAGACAGCTCGCACCTTGATTTGCTGTTGAACCGTTTACGGTACGAGGGGCACCCCTTTCTCTGGTATTTCGTACTCAAATTCTTTGTGGGCCTGGGGTTCGGTTACTCCGCACTCAATTGGATTTCGGCGGGTCTGGCGGTAGGGGGGGCGATCTGGTTTTTGAAAGAGGCTCCGTTGCCGCGTCTGTTTCGCGTGCTCTTTCCCTTCAGCTACTTTCTGTTTTTTCAGTATGGAGTGGTGGCGCGAAGCTACTCCCTATTCCCCCTGCTCTTTTTTGGCGTCTGTCATTACTATCCGACCCGACAGCAAAGGCCCTGGCCGTATACGATCTGCCTAATGCTAATCGCCCAAGTTTCCGTGCACGGGGCGATCGTGGCGGGGTGTTGGTGGCTGCTCTTTCTCTTTGAAAACAGAAAAGATCTGCTCAGTTTTAGGAATTGGAACCAATCGGCCCACGCAAAATCAGCTCTGGGTTTTATAGTGGGCGGAGCCTTTCTCGCTTTTCAGCTCGCCCCGCCCGCCGACTTGATCCGGCCTGATTTTTTTATTAAACAGACGTCGCTCATTTTCAAAATGGTCTACACGCTGTGGAACGGCCCGCTCACTGAATTGTGGCCCGCGTCTTTGCTAGTATTTGGGGTAAGCCTTTATTGGTTTTATCGACGAGGAGTTTTGGCTTTTTACCTTTTCCCGTGGATTTGCCTGTACTCATTCTTCGGCATTTTTTACGGAAAGGCTTGGCACGAGGGGGTGGGGTTTTGCCTCTGGTTGGCGGCGACGTGGCTGAGCTATTTAGAAAACAAAAAAGTTGCGGTGGCTACGGAGCCCGCCTACCGGCTTATGAACGGGGCGGTGGCCGTTCTGCTGGGCTTTCACCTCTACTGGTCTTGCATCGCCTTTAAGAACGACTACCAGTTTCCCAACTCAGGGTCACGCGAGCTGGCCCATTTCATCGGTGAACACGGCTTAGAAAAAAACAGTATCGTGGCGACCGAATTCTTTTCTCCGGTTACCTTGCCCTATTTCAAAGACAACATCTTCATGAATTTTAACAAAGGAAAAAGACCTTCTTTTTTCTGGTGGTCGCTCAATTACAGTTTTAACGATAGTGCCGAATACATCCAGCAGAGCAAACCCCAGTTGTTGGTTCTGGGCGTTAAATTCCAAGAAAACGACCGCATCCAGCAGCCGGCCGGCTACACCTTTGTGAAATGGTTTCCAGGTTTTTTATTTTTGAAAGATAGAATACTAGAAAAAGAGTCGTTCGCGCTCTTCCGGCGCGATGACTTTGTCATTCCCTAGGGCCTAGGAGGCTATTTTTTAGCAAACGTGGGTACGCTAACCGGCGATAGCCAAACGTCGATCACTTCACCCTTTTGCAAGGAGCCGTCTTTACCCAAAAATAAAAATTCGGCCCGTTCGCGTAGCTCTGCGACGCCGCCCATTGGGGTGACCGAAGAGGCGTCGTAGTTGAGCGAGATTTTTACCACCCGCTTTTCCCCCATGGGAATGAGCTCGCCCGGGTCAGTTTGCCCGTCGCCGTTTCGATCGCCCCAGAGCATGAGCTCCGAAAACTGTGGGTCTTTCGCGTCGATAACGCCGTCTTTATTTTTATCGAGCGCTTTCAATTTTTCAAACCCATTACGGTAGGTGCCTTTGGCGTCCAAACCAAAGAGCTCATCGCCGCTGTCTATCTCTCCATTGTGGTTTCTATCCAACGCCAGAAAGAAACCGGGGGCATTGGGTTCGGGCCACGCATAGTTGGCGGGCGTGGTGAGTAGCGGAAAGAGCGCGGCGCCATGAAATTTTGGCCTCTTTTTGTCGAAAAAGAGCATCAATGGCGAGTAAAAACTGCCGCAAAAGCCCCTGTACCGTCCTCCAGCTCGCTGCCAAGTGTAAGAGGCGCCCGGCACCGAGATAAACGTTCTAATCAACTGACCGTTCACCGAGGGGTGCGCGCCAGAGCCATGATTGGAAAGTGGTGCATTCATTCCAAAATAATGCCCATTGCGATTCTGAAGGATGCCGGTTTGGCGCACCTGGACACGGCCCTCTATCTCGGTTTTTCTGGCGTCGAGTTTGTAAATACCGTCGTCGCCGATTACTACCGTTTCGGGAACATAATCAGTAGACACGGTTACCATTAACCGGTCAGTAGTTGCAGCATCGGCGCCAACACGGTTAGGGTTCCACTCCAGAATGTGGTGCCAGTTGGTAGGGGGATTAGGGTTTTCAAAAATCAATTTACCTTGGTACTTACCGCCAACCTGAGTGTCGCCCCGGCAGGTCTGATTCACCAATTGAACCCCGTGCGGATCTAAATAGGCCCCCGGAAAAATAAAATCGATGGGATGAGGCCGCCCCTTCAGGGCCAAAGTAGTGCGGATGCATCCATCGGTGGCCGCGGGACTTTCGGGAGCCCGATTATTAATGCCGTAACATTGAAAATAGAACTCCGCCGTAATCTTGGAGTCGGAGCTGGTGCTGATTGACCGGTTAGGCATCACCGGAAAAGAGCCCACTCCACCGCTTGGATAGACTTCGAGTCCGCCGCCGAATGCTGAGGCCGAAGTCAGCAGCGCAATCACGGCCAAAAGTATTTTTTGTTTCAATAGCACACGAACTCCTATTATTTAGCGAGATACTTTTCGACGACTTCGAAGCCAACCGAACGCAATCGGATGTCACTTCGCGTCACTTTGAATTCGGCTACATTGTCAGCCAATACGCGCGGACTGCGAAACGAGCCGCCTCCGGTGTCGTCTTTACATTCTGGTGCGCTGCCGCACTTGGCAGGGCTCCAAGTGCTAACCACCAAAGAGTCGACGTTTCTTCCGACTTGCGCCACTCGCCTTAAATGAAATTTAACGACGCGTAGAGCCTTAATAATTGCTGGCGACTCGCGTCCGGCGCGGGCGGGAATCAAGCGAAAAAAGGTGTCCACCTTACCGAATCCCAGCCCGGCGCTATCCAGGTCAATTGCGGGTGAATAATCCACAAGCCTTTGACACTGTAACCAACTCGGTCGGTCTTCAACGTGGTTACCTCCCGATATCGTAATGGTTACCGACGGCAGCCGTGGAGGAATATTTTCGTTGTATAGGCCGTCGGCGGCAAGAACTCGGCCGGGGTAGGGGGACATGAGGCGCAAGACGGCCCCGTCAAAATACAGTCCAACCGCCTTTAAAAACTTGCTGAATTTGCTCACGTCGAAGTTAAGGGATCCCGAGACATAAAAGTCGGCGACGCCATTTACCAGTACAGAGCCCGCCGTATAAAACTCTGGAGGGCTGGCGAGCGTCATGGCCGGCTTGCCCGTGGGTAGAGAACGAGCGTTTATCGCCATGATGAACGAATCACTCTCTGAGCGTCCCGTGGCGACCTTTAGGCTTTTGAGTCGAGTGCAATCAGCGGCCACTTTGCCATCGGAGTCTTTCACCGTGCAGCCCGGCCGTTGTGGATTGTGCTCCCAAAAATCAAGCGCCGTCGAATCGCACGGCCCTTCGCCTTGGTAGTTAAAACCATCGGCCTCTAAAAAAAGCTTGGTCAGTTCTAAGTTTCCTACCGCATTGATTCCCGATTGTACCAGGCGCTCTTCAACCCGACTCTTGGCTTTGTTGATCTGCCCGAAAACCGCGAAAAGGCCCAGGGTAACCACTCCGCTTAAGAGCATGGTCATGGTGACTTCGAGCAACGTGAAGCCCTTGGCCCAAGTTGGATTGGTTTTGACTCTTACGCCCATTCTTAACCCATTTGCGAATCTGTTTTGCATTAGAAACTCACCGCCGAGGTGTATTTTTTTACCTTAACGTATTCTGTCGTCTTGCCTTTTTTTACTTTAAATATCCAAGCGTCCACAATCATCGTGCGTGGCGAATTTGGCACCGCGCGTGTGGCCACACCGATTCGATTCGGGCATTGCTCACATTCCGACGCGGGACCAAAATATAAAGGGCCGTACGCGTAGTACGGATTTTTCAAACCGGGTGGCACAATGGTTTCACCAGCTTTTGTCACCTCACCAAAAAATTCGTCGCTGGGCGGAAACATCGCCGGGTTTGCCGCCACCGTGGCAATCACGGTCATGGCTAGATTGGTCTCCCGCGAAAACTCTTTGCGCGCCGCCACGAAATTGTTTAGGTATTTCAACCCCGCAAAACCGGCGTACAGAGAAGTGGTGACGATGGAAGTGGCAAAAATCACCTCCACCAGACTGTAACCGGCTAAATGCTTTTTCCGTTTCAATAGCATTTTCGTTCCTTACTTAAAAAAACTATCCGCTCAATGGAAAATATTACTCAAATCGGCCGCCACCGCCACGTGCATCCACGGCCCTTTGAACATCTGAGTCAAATCTAGCTCCGTTGCCGCAGTCGTAAGATTAGGAACGGCCGGTGGCGAACCGTTTACGGAGCTAAAGGCCTCGCCGAGTTTGGGTGCCATGGTGGCCAATGTGCACGACATCGCCATGCGCGCGCTAATGTCCCGGTCGGTGTTACCCAGCTTTTTGAGAGTCGGATGCCATAACGGAGCGGCGGCCAGAGCGGGAGTATCCAACACGCTGCAATCCATATCGCGCCCCACCGCGTGAACCCGCTGTAAAATTTTTAATGCCGCTTCGTCCTGTGGGGCAATCCAGATAATTCCGGCCTTAAGCGCGGAAGGGTCAATCTGGAAATTATTGACGATCATGGTCGAAATTATGATTAAAGGGGTGTTGCGAGCCTCAATTTCCAATGTCTCGGTGACATAGTTTCCCACTAAAATAGCTGCTGTAGCTTTCACCACAATACTCAGCAGTCCAGTTCGCATCGGCCAACTATAGTCGGCACGACCGAGTGGAGCCACCAGGTCGTTGATTAAAGTTGGTTCGGCGATTGTCAGTACGTAAGGATCTTCTCCAGGGTTCGGTGACAAAGGCGAGAAGTTCCAAGCCTGCTTGGCGAGCTTATCAAAATCTTTAACCGGGTCGGCATCGCCATAGCGGTGGTCAGATGTTGTATCGCAGATTCTTCTTTCGGCGGCATAGTTACGGGCCATATCGGGAGGGGTTCCAATCGAGCCTGCGATGAAATCAGGGTTCATAGTGAAGTAAGAAGCCGAAAGATCACGGCTGATATTTGGTGGGTAATTCGAATCTTTGAGGTCAAGCTGACCGGGATTTGCGACGTTATTGGTCCAGAACAGGCGATGCTGATTTGAATTCAGCGGATGGGCTAAGCGGCCACGAGACAAATTTCCCGAACCGTCGGAGCCTAGCTCAAACCCGGTAAGGGTAACATCGGGAAAAGTGGCATTTTCGTATCCACAATGTTTCCAACTCTCTACATTGCTAAAGGAGATCTCAAGCTTAGCAATATTTGGTTGAGCGTCCTTCTCGCCTGGAGCTTTGGGATCGTCGACCAAATGCGGGCGCACCGCAACGGTTATCTCGAAGGGGTGGTCGCGGTAGATGGCCTTAATTGATTCCTCTTTTATAAGATCGTCTTTAATTTTTATTTCTTCCTCTAGCACCTCATAGTGAACCCGAGCAAAAAATGCCGCGAAGGCGGAAGTGAGATCGGTGCACTCATTTGAAGCAACGCAGCCATATGAACTCAAGGCGTAGTCAGCGCCTTTTAGGTAAGACTCAGTTTCATTGAAATGGTTTGTAATATTATTATTAATATAATCTCTGGCAGTAGTAGCTTTAGCGTTTCCGTTCAGTTCATCGTGTTTGTGAGTGACGTACCAGTTAAGTATATTCGGCAATAACTTATTGTCTGCAGCGGGCGCGGGGGTCGGAGTTGAAGTTCCCGTCGGTGTTTCAGAGGGAGTCTCAGTGGGGGTGGGGGTAGGAGTTGCCGCAGCATTCTGTGCAGCTTCATATTGTCTCACTTTGGTAAGGGTATCCTCAAGATGTTTCGCCATCGATCTGGAGAGATCGGTTTTAGACTTTGCCTCTTTTTGGTTCTCCTCAAGAGCTTTTTTTTCCTCTTTTATGCTTTTAATCTTATCTCGGTTTTTGGGTGTCGCGTCACATTTTTGGTTCGCGCCATTTCTAGAAAATTGAACTTTCAGCTGCTGATTGTATCCCAGTTTAGCCGTCACCATCTCTCCCGCCGGCGGGGCGGTTTCATAGGTTCCTCTCATCGCAATTTTTACATCAAAGATGGGGTGGGTCACTTCGATATCTTCAGCGCGTTCCCCAGAAAGAGGGGGGACAACGCTTATCTCAGCATCGGCCATGTCCGCAGTATCTGTCCCGATCACTCCAGGTGGTTTAGGAACCTCGCGGCCTCCTACTTTGTCCCATACGATATTACTCTGGGGAATGAACACCGTCTTATCACCAGCGAACGCACTCGTAAAAAACTGAGATTGCGATGAAAGACGCTCGTCCCCCTTGGTGACGCTGCTTAACGCGCGCGACGGCGTTTCTTTCATGACTAACCAACTATTTTGGGAAACCAGGGGATCCAAGGTGGTTAAATTTTCTAAACAGGTGCGCAAAAGAGTGCCAACCGTGCCGGAGGCAATGCCAGCATTTACGTCGAGCGCATCGCTGCGTGCTCCGAGCATCAAAAAGCCCGCGTTGCCGCGCACAAAACTGTTTACCTCTTCAACCGTGCTACGAACTTGGTCGGAAAATTTGGTGGGCACGTAAGGCGCCAGTCCATTCGTCCCGGGCCGCATCAGGGTACCCATCCCCATTTCAATTGGCTTGAGAAAACGGGCGAGCGAAGCACCGGATCCCGGCTTCCCACTTGGCAGCACGACGTCGCCATTGACCAAAATTGGTGAATAAAAGGTGATCCCTTTATTGGTGCTTTCCGCAAACTCACCCATCGTGCTGGGTGGGATGATCAAATCACCACGCCTCGGTTGGTCACTGACATCGGCGTAAGTGGTAGTCCCGGGCAGGAGGGTAGAGTCGGTCTTTTTGGCCAGAGAGGCAATATCTAGCCGTAAACGGCCCGGCGAGACAAACGCGTACTCCATCAAGTTTCTTGGCATGTATAAATGCGTCACCTGATAGAAAACGTTGTCGCGGGTGCCTAGAAGTTTAACCAGACTACTCTTCGGAAATATTTTCGCTGTGATTTGCAATACCGTGCCTGAAATATCGACCGGCAAATGAGTGCTGGTTTGTCTCACCGCGCGAATCACCACGCCGCCAAAATTGGCGTCAGTATTTTCAAGAACGCTAAATAGTGCGGCCATGGCACTGCGAGCGGTGACGTCTTCGGGCTTAATCTTAAAGTATAAGCCCGGTCCGTCAGTAAGCAGGCTGTCGGATTCTCCGCACCATTGGGGTCCGATGTCGTTGCGACCGGTAAGTACCTGACGATCCTCATGCGATCGCCATTCCGATGAACTCGCCGTTTTTTTTAGCGAAGCGTTGAACCCTTGAGGATGACGAGCCTGTTCTTCCGTTGCAATCAGACGCGCCAGATTGCAGTTGTCGAGCGCCCACGTGTCTTGTTCGGAAATTGCAGGTGCGGGGCCAAAGCTTCGGTACCCCTCCCGCTCGACCTCTTTGGTTTTTGGGTCAAGGCGTGGGCCCTTCGAAATGACGTTGGCGAATGTCTTGGCCACGCCTTCCGAAATCATGCGGTACTTAAAAACGTTTACCGTACGGGTAGTCATTTTAGAGTACGACCGGATGTAGCCAAAGACGGCGAGCACTCCGCCGGCAATGGCCAAGCTAAGGGCTACGGCCGGTAGTAAGCCGAATCCGCGGCGGTTAGAAAAAAGACTTTTTTCTTTTCGTTTTGAACGGTTCAGACGTTCCTCGTTGCAATGAATTTTTGGTAAGCCCAGAGAATAGAAAATAAAAAATAGAAAATAGAAAATTTAGGAAACCGCGAAGTTTACTTAGGAAAGGTGGTGCGGTTCAAAGATTGGGATTCCTTCGCGAGTGTGTTTATTTTAGCAACTTTCTGCGCCGCATATCAATGTTAGTGATCGATACACAACGCCGCCTCCGCAAGTAGTGAGAACGTTGAAGCAAAATAGCCTGAGTGATTAGTTTAAGCACAGCGCGTAAAGGCGGGAGACTGAGATTTATCGGCGAAACCTAGCGCTCTTAGAGCTCAAACCCTTCTCTATGATGTTTAGTGGAACGGGGGCGGTTCGAGGGGCGTGGGTGCTATCGCGTTGCTCGTGAGGGTGGATCAAAAGCACTTCAAAGCCAGGAAATTTCCACAGAGAGTGTCTCAAAACCTTATGTAGAGCCGCGTTCCTGTCATTGCGTCTGCGTAGCAGGCGCGGCAACCTTTGGCCTGCCTGGTTTTGTCGACGTCCCTCTTCACTCATATTTAAAGGGTTGCTTCAGCCGCACTGCGTGCGCCTTCGGTAAATTGGAAAAGGTGGTCGCCCTGGAGTTACGAAACTCCGATGCGTTGTTTGTAGTTGCAAGACAACAAACAAGCAAAGGAGACCACCCATGTACGATCATTTCATAGGCTTAGACTGGGCGCAAAAGAATATGGCGATAGCCAGGGCGACGCGAAGCAGCGATAAGATTTTAGCTGTTGATGTTCCGGCGAACCTTTCGGAATTGAAGCTGTATTTAAAGAAGCTGCGCGGCAGAAAGATTTTGGTTTTTGAAGAGACGACGACGTCGCAGTGGCTGTACGTGGAGCTGCGCTCGTTGGTTGAAGAAATTGTGGTGTGTGATCCGTACCGGAATCGGCTTCTAAGTGAGGGTCCTAAGACAGATAAAATCGATGCGATAAAACTGGTACAGCTTCTTAAAGCGGGACTAGTGAAGCCGGTTTTCCATACGGCAGACGATTTTAGTTATTTGCGAAAGATAGTGAGTGGTTATGAAGACTTGGTTAATTCGGGAGTGCGATTAAAAAACCAACGATCGGCCCTATTTCGGGCGGTGGGAATGGGTAAGGATGAGAAGACTCTACCGCACCCGGCCGAACAGTTTGTGCTCAAAGGTCTTGATCTGAGCATTAGCCGTTATGAAGAAGAGAAGGTGCGGTATGAAGCGGAGTTTTCAAATGCGAATAAGAAATATCAAGCGGTAAGAAACTTACGAAGTCTGCCTGGCATAGGTGAAATTGGGGCAATGAAAATTGCAGCCATAGTAATCGATGCTCGTCGATTTTGTGATAAGTCCCATTTTCTGTCCTATTGCGGATTGATTCGGTTAGAGCGTTTAAGTGGTGGAAAGAGTTACGGCAGTAAAAAGCCCCGGTACTGCCGAAAACTCAAAGCGGTATTTAAGATCGCTGCCATGAGTGCGATTGGAGAAAAGGCTCGTGGGCCACTCAAAGAGTATTATGAGTTTCTGATTAGGGAAAAAAACTATGCTGCTCATAACGCTAGGCACGCTGTCGCACGTAGGGTCGCCGTACTAGCGTACGGCGTAATGAAGAGCGGGAAAAAGTTTGAACCAGGAAGATTAAAATGTAGCAGAAACTACTGATAGACCTTTAAGACCCGTTGCAAGCCTTCACCAGGAGTTCAAACCCGGAAGAACGGATGGCGGTCTTTTAGGTGAGAAGAGAGAGCTCAATCATTGCGATGGCCTGAGAAATCAAGTGCCCATCAGTTCGGTTAGCCCCTTCTCCATACCTAGAATTTATCGTGGCCCTTGGATTAAACCATTCTCCCCCAAAAGGGAGAATGGTTCCCCTTGAGAGCCCAGATAGACGCATTTAGGATGCTATCGATAAAGTAAGGACCGTTAATGTGCATCGTTACTGAAAACCTGGCCGGCGAACAACAACGTAGGACGACCAAAAAACAAGGGCCTAGCTCTTGTCAGGGGAGTCTTTTTCCCTTGTGTTCCTTTTCCATAGACGTAATGACGGCGAATCTGCGACCTCGCGATGGCGGGAGGTCGCAACGCAAGGCATCACTCACCCAACTTTGCGGTTTCGCCGCCGTAGATAACGACCAAGCCAACGCGGCGGTTTTCGGTGCGCTCTTTGTTGCTGCCACCTTCTACTTTGCCGTAGCTCAGTGCCGTGATGCGATCACTGTCGATGCCTTGCTGAGCCATGAAGTGCTTCACCGCGGTAGCGCGCCGCTCGCCCAGCTTAAGGTTGTAGCCTTCGGACCCACGCTCGTCGCAATAGCCTTCGACCTGGAGGCGAATCTTAGGATTCTTTTTTAGCCACTCAACCGTAGGCATCAATGCCTTTTTACCGTCGTTGCGAAGAATGGACTTATCAAAATCAAAAAAGGCAGACTTCATGTCCAGGTACGGAAGGTTATCTTCAATCTCTGCTTTGGGCCCCACCTTACGATCGGCCTGAACGTTAAACATAGGATCCATCGACTTCTCTTTGTGGCTGCAATACGCCACGCTGAACGCGCTTACGAAGACGGTCACGAACCACATCCGTTGGGATAGTCGGCCGAATTCTTGGCGGCGTTTAGAAAGCTCAGCGGAAAGTTTAATTTTTTTGCGACCCATACACGTGCCCCCAGGGTTTTCCTCTCTCGTGGAATATCAATGGTGTATTCAAGTTCTACGCCATTCCAAAAAAAGGCTCTTCACACTGATTTGAGCGTGAAAAATTGTTTGAAGAAGCCAACTACAAAAAAAAAGCGCCGTTTTA